>JASHQG010000691.1 GCA_030037665.1 Acetobacteraceae bacterium | reverse complement strand
GCGCAGAACCCCGATGCGCCGGAGATGGCGCGGCTGCCGAGAAATTAGTGCACCCACCTGCAGACCGGGTTCGATGCGCGGTTGGCCGCAAACCGCTGCGTTCCGGCTCGCCTGGACGCGACGACAGCGGCAGGACCCCGGATGCCCCTCGCGGGGGGAGCGGCCGCTGCTCCTCGTCATCGTGGGCGCCGAGCGCGGATGCACCGTTCACCAATTCTTGTCATCCATGACAGTCGCGCGACGACCGCGGGATAACCGCGGAACGACCTCGCTGAGTTGCAGAAGATCGCTCCTGCCTGACGGTGGTCACGCACGGCCCGCCACGGGCTGGTTTCCCCGCCGCGCCGTACCCGCGCCGGTGGCGTCTCCCCCACCCGCCTCGCCCGGGCGCCGCACCGGACAGCAACCTACTTGCGGGCAACCGGGGCCCCTCGTGCCCTCTATCGACGCGCTGCCGCCGGCGGCCCTGTCGCCAGTGTGATCGCATCCCAGCGGGCAGCGGCTGGTTAACCATATCAGCGGCACAGTGCCGCCGCCCGATCGCTGCCACGTTTCGCTGGCAGCGTGTCGCCGACGCTGGAGATACCGAGGCATGACCGATCACGAGTACGCCCGTAAGCTGGACGAGCTCGACCGCCTGCTGAACGACCCCGACGTTCCCATGGATCCGTCGCGCGTCTGGTCGCTCCTCGCCGATCTGGCGCGTTATGAGGCTCCCAGCACCGCCGGCTACGAGGCGCAGCTTTCCACTCGCTTGGCACAGGCCGGTGTCGCCGGGCCGGGCGTCCACGACAGACCCGGCCCCGGCCCGAATGAGCCGGTGTTGCGCCGGGAGGGTTCCAGCGCTGATGGTGCCATTGTCCGCCCGGTCACAGGATTTCTATAGCCGCCTGGAAGTCCTCGTCCGCCGAAACGTCCCCGACCTGGACACCGATCCGCCGGCGGCTTGAGCCGTGGCGATCCCCCTCGTTCACCGGATCGGGCACGTCGCGGCCCGATCCCCCCAGAGCGCCGGCCGGAGCGCGTCGGACCCCGCCTGCCCGGCAACGCGCGTGCGGCGGGCGCTGGCACGGTCTGGCCCGACGATACTCCAGCTGCGGAGCCTCCCGTCAGTGCACGGCCCTGCGAACGCGACAGGCTCACGCCGATCTCCTGTGCACGGCTGAGAACCTGATCCTTGTGTCGAATCTGAGCCGTCTATCCTCGGGGCCGATTCGCAAGGAGGCGCTCGCTCGCAGCATCACGGTCGCCGCGAGGGTTGTCGCGGCAGGCAACATCGCCACGCTGATCGGTCCGATCGCCTTGGCACCGCTGCTCGGCATCAGATCGGCGCTCGTGGTCACGGTCGGCAAGATCGGCATCGACCTGACCGCGTTTGCCGTGTTCTGGGGGGAATGTCGTGTCGAATGGGATCAGCGGCTCGTTCTGCTGCTCGACCGCTCGATCAGGATTGGCGTCGTAATTGAGGTCGGTGACGCCTGCGATAACGACAGTGCGCTGAATGCGCTGTAGGCCGCCGATCGACATACGATGGCGCGGTGCTCGTGATCCGCGTAAGGACGTGACTAGCCGGGGCGTCACCAACGGGTTGCATTCAAACGATCGGATCCGACCGCACACGACAATAGGTGTCTCTTAACCGTGTGATCGGCACAACGCCATCGATTCCGGGGAGGAGAGCCCGCGCGCGGAGTGCGACGCGCCGTACCGAATTCGGCGTCGACATGTCTCCTCGTTGGAGTCGGTGGCGTCACAACCGACCTGAAGCTGCGACCCCGGTCCACCTCGATCATTGGCTCCGGCTGGAATACAAGGTGAAGGCGGCGCAGATGCCGCCATCGAACGGACCGAGCGAATGGCAGGAAAGCGACCGCCAGCAGAACCGCGCCAGCCGCCGCGCCGACGCGGTGCCGGCCGATTGGGTGCACAGCATGCCCCTCCCGCTGGAGAAGCCGGGGCGCACAGCGTCAAGTCCGAGAGGCCTGACGCTCAAAGCGTGCGTGCCGGTGGCTCGTGGTCAGGTAATGAGAGCCGGCATCTCCAGTTCGAGGCGGGAGAGGTCCGTTGCACGGCATACCATTCCAACACCGCGTCGCCCGCAGCGCGCCGGATACCGGAAGAGACGCCGGTCGCCTTTACCTACAATCGCAGCACGCACGCGGTCATGCTGGCGACCCCCGCCGACCTGGAAGACTTCGCGATCGGCTTCAGTCTGACTGAAGGCATCATCCATCGTCCCGAGGAAGTCGAGGACATCGCCATCGTCCCGGCGCAAGGCGGCATCGAGCTCCGTATGTGGCTCACCCCCAGTCGTATGGATCAACTGACCGTGCGCCAGCGCCGCCTTGCCGGGCCCAGTGGCTGCGGACTATGTGGCCTGGAAAGCCTCGCCGATGCGATCCGCAAACCGCCGCGTGTCGCCGCAGATCCGCGCTTCCATCCGATGACAATCACCGCTGCGATCGCCGCACTTCCCGCCGGTCAGCATCTGAACCAGCAGACGCACGCGGTGCACGCCGCTGCCTTCTGGCACCCAACGTGCGGCATGATCGCGCTACGCGAGGACATTGGCCGGCACAACGCATTGGACAAGCTCGCGGGTGCCCTTGTCCGCGCCGATGTCAGTGTTGCTGACGGCGTGCTACTGCTCTCCAGCCGTATTTCCGTTGAGCTGGTGCAGAAGGCGGCGATGATCGGCGCCCCGGTCGTGGTCGCGGTCTCGGCGCCGACCGCACTCGCACTCCGTGTGGCAGACGCCGCCGACATCACGTTGATCGGCATTGCCCGGCGTGATGAGTTCGAGGTCTTCACCCACCCGTCGCGCATCACCCTGGAAACCGTGCAGCAGGTCGCCTGACCAGCCGGCCTTCATCGCATACGCCAGGTCGGAGAATTCTTCGCTGATCAGCAGTGCAGTGAGGCCGTGGCGACGATTGTGGATCTCATTCGAAAGCTCCGGGACCCGCGCCTGCCGCACGACATTCTTGTGCACCCCGCCGAGGTGATACCTGCCTGTCGCGGTGGAAACATCGCGGTCCGACAATCGCGGTGCGAAGCAATTGATCAAATACGCTCGTCATATATACTTTACATTGCGTCCAGGCGCTGCCTGGGAAAAAACGAAATTATCGATAGTCAAAACGGGGGGGCAGTCCATGAGTTCGACCACAATGCCGCAGCGCAGCGGCGGGCGTTCGTACGGCTGGATGAGCCGAGAACGAACCATTGCTTCCGCTGACTTCAGCCGCTGGATGGTACCGCCGGCTGCGCTGTGCGTGCATTTGTGTATCGGCCAGGCGTACGCATTCAGCGTGTTCAATCTGCCGATGACCAAGCTGATCGGCATCACGAAATCCGTACCGGGCGATTGGAAGCTGACTGAACTCGGCTGGATCTTCTCGCTCGCCATTTTCATCCTTGGCGTTTCCGCCGCGGTGATGGGCCGCTGGGTCGAGGAAGGCGGACCGCGCCGCGCGATGGTCACCGCAGCGCTGTGCTGGGCCGGCGGCTTCCTGGTCTCGGCCGTGGGCGTCTGGGCACACAACATCTGGTTGGTCTACCTTGGCTACGGCGTGCTTGGCGGTTGCGGTCTGGGCATCGGCTACATCTCACCCGTTTCGACGCTGATCAAATGGTTCCCTGACCGTCCGGGCATGGCGACCGGCATGGCCATTATGGGATTCGGGGGCGGCGCATTCATCGCTTCGCCACTGTCCGTCTTCCTGATGCGGCGTTTTTCCACTGCGACGCATGTCGGCGTCGCGGAAACCTTCGTCGCCCTCGGTGTGATCTATTTTTGCTTCATGATGATGGGCGCTTTCATCGTGCGCCTGCCCCCGCCGGGTTGGGCGCCTGCCGGTTACGTCGCACCGGCCACGTCGCAGAAGCTGATCACCGCGCGCAACGTGTTCGTCTATCAGGCGTTGAAGACGCCGCAGTTCTGGCTGATCTGGTGGGTGCTGTGCCTCAACGTGACCGCCGGCATTGGCGTGCTGGGCCAGGCGTCCGCCATGAGCCAGGAAATGTTCCCCGGCCGCGTCACCGTCGCGGCGGCGGCCGGGTTCGTGGGCCTGATGAGCCTGTTCAACATGGGTGGCCGGTTCTTCTGGGCATCGGTGTCGGACTTCATCGGCCGCAAAAACACCTACTTCGTGTTCTTCGCCCTCGGCTTCGTCCTATATGCCACCGTGCCGTACGCGGGTGGGTCCGGCAGCGTTGCCCTGTTTGTGCTGTGCTTCTGTATCATCATCAGCATGTACGGCGGTGGCTTCGCCACAGTGCCGGCGTACCTCCGCGATATGTTCGGCACCCGCTACGTAGGTGCGATCCATGGGCTGCTGCTAACCGCATGGTCAGCAGCCGGCATCTTCGGACCCGTGCTGGTCAACTATATCCGGCAATACAATGTCGAGCATGGCGTCCCGAAAGCCAGTGCCTACAACAACACCATGTATATCTTGGCCGGGCTGCTGGTAATCGGATTCCTCTGCAATCTCGCCATTCGTGCGGTGCACCAGCGACATCACATGGCGGAAGACACATCTGACGCGATCGGTGTGGTCTGAAGGAGAAAATACATGAACGCCGCAACGCAATCCGGCACGACATCGCTGCACCTCATCCTCGCGTGGGGCTTCGTCGGCATCCCCCTTGCTTGGGGGGTGATCGAGACGCTGCTGAATGCGCTGAAACTGTTCCGCTAACACGCTCACCCGTCATTGCGGGCGGCGCAAGCAACAAGGCCATCCGCTTCTCTGCCGCGTGGGCAGCGAAGCGGATCAAGACCTTGGACTTGGAAGGCCCCGCAATGACGCCCGGTCAATAGCCCAATAGGAACGGGTTGCTCGCACCACGAAAAAACGGCGTTTGCCGCATCAGCAGATCGAGTGCCAGAGATGCGACATCGTCGGCCACGGGATCCATCGCCGGCTCTTGGTTCTGCTGCATCAGCTTCACGTAACGATGGCAGGAGTCACACGTCTCGGCCTTGATCAGCCCAGGGTCGCCATCGATCCCCTGGTAGGCAATCCCCCCGGTTGACCCGCAGAGCGAGCACTTGATGCGCACATAATTCCACAGCGTACTGCACAACGCGCAGGCGAGATAACGCGTGCCGCGCGCGCTCTCCCAGCCGACGACCAGCGAGGCCACCGGCGGGCTCGTGCACACCGGGCACATCCCGTCCGCCACCGGCAGCAACTGCTTGGCGTCCAGGCGCGAGGCCCGACGGACAAACACTGTCTGCAACGCCGCAGCTACGAATCCATGTTCAGCGCGGGCCTCTGCCGGCGTCGGTTCATCAAGCGTGGCACGTAGCACGTCGCGCTGTTCCGATTCGCTTGCACCGCCGAGCCGTGTCAGTGCATCGCGTGCGGCCGGCGGCATCGCGGCCTCACGCATACCGGTAATCATCTGCTGCAGCGCCGCGATGCAGGCACCATCGACCGACGCGCGCGTCCGATCGAGTGGCGGGATACCGACTGCATCCCGGTCCGCCAGCGGTTCGACCATCCGGCCTTGCGCTTCGGCGATGTCGCCAAGAAAGCGAAGATATGGACCGAGTTCGTGTCCGACCGCGACCGCACGGAAGCGCTCCGCACGCCTGTCAAACAACAGCGCCGGATCCGGCAAGCGAACGAATGGCGGCGCGAGCATCTCGCCTAAGGCCGCTGTTGCTTCCGTCACCGTGGGACGAGGCGTCATGATCGGACCTTTGTCAGCGCGAGGAGCGTAGCGACGACGGAACACCATTCGGGGGCCTGCCTGGTCGCTCCGCTCCTACAAGAAACAGGGTGGAGAGTTTCCTCTGATCGCCGACCGAAGCCGGGCAGCGGAGAAGTTTAGCCTCCGGCACGGGTCGGCCGGCAGACCGGTGGGAACTCACGAGGGACACCGATCGCTGCCCTCCCTTGAGAGAGGCCCTCGGCGGCAGGGTCTGAATCCCCGAGACCGCCCCCGGCCCATCCGCCATGCTGATCAGGGAACCCGCGCCGCAAGCCACACCCGTCTCAGTCGCGGCCGGGCACATAGTGTGATGGCGCAGAACTCAAAGACGGTCTTGCTCACTCCGCTGGCGGCGTGCTGGCACGTTGCGCCGCGACGACCTCGCGGAGCCACTTGCGGTGGTGTTTCCACGCCCAGCCGCCGGTCACCTTGCCACCGACCATCGCGCGGAACGTGCCCGGCTCCATCGTCACCATGTGAACGTGCACAATGAACGCCAGGATCACAGCCGCCGCCGCGCAGCCATGCACGAGCAACGCCACACGCTGTGTCGCAAGGCTGGTGGCAGCGATGAAATACTTGTGCCAGATGAGGACGCCACTGACCGCCAGCACCACGATCAACAGGGCCATCGCCCAGAAATACAGCTTCTGGCCCGCATTGAACTTGCCGACCTCAGGCAGATCCCCCTCCCGGCCCGCGATTACGCTCCCAACCTTCGACAGCCATTCGCCATCGCCCGCGGCAGGCAGACATGCGCCGACAAAACGGCAGAACAACACGAAAAAGCTGACGGCCAGTACGACACCGAACCACGGATGCAGAAGCCGCATCGTCTCGCCGCCGCCGAACAAGCCGGCAATGAAGAAGAAACCATGATAGAACATGGCGAGTCCGGACAACCCAAGCAGGATGAAGCTGATAGCCACGATCCAGTGCACGAGGCGCGTGAACATGCCGTGCCGAGGCACGTCCACTGTTTCGCTGGAGGTCGCCATCACTTGCCTCCCTCGATCAGGTCGCGTGCCTGTCTTTCATCATCCGCGCTCGGCCCCTTGGGCCCCACAGCGATGTGGTTGACCACGGCGCCGACGACGAACGCCGCCATTGCAGCAAGGCCCGCATAGGTTGTCGCGGTGCCCCTCCACAGCCGCACCCAGCCACTGATCTTCGGATTGCTCGGCAGGCCGCCGTAACGTTCCGGCTGATCCGCATGTGGCAGCACATACATCACATGCGTGCCACCGACGCCTTCCGGATTGTAAATGCCGGCCGTGTGAATGCCGCGCGAATGCAGATCGGTCAGCCGGCCTTGCGCGTGTTTGAGCATCGCTTCCTTGGTGCCAAACACGATCGCTTCGGTCGGACAGGCCTTGGCGCAGGCCGGCCCTTCGCCCACCGCAACGCGGTCAGAGCATAGCGTGCACTTGTAGGCCTTGGCGGGTGCGGCAGAGAGGCGTGGGATGTCGAACGGGCAGCCCTTCACGCAGAATCCGCAACCAATGCAATTCTCGTGCACAAAGTCGACGATGCCGTTGGCGTATTGCACAATCGCGCCGGGTGCGGGGCATGACTTCAGGCACCCAGGATCGGCGCAGTGCATGCAACCGTCCTTGCGGATCAGCCACTCCAACTCGTTGCTTTTTGGATTCACCCATTCGTCGAACCGCATCAGCGTAAACATGTTCGGCGTCAGGTCTGGTGGGTTCTGATAGCTGCCCGTGAACTCGCCGATCGGCTGACTTGTGTCGTTCCATTCGACACAGGCGGCCTGGCAGGCCTTGCAGCCGATGCATTTCGACACGTCGATCAGCTTTACCACCTCGTCGGTAAAGGTGACGCGGGCATTGGCGGTCGAACTCGCGGAGGAGCGGACGACGTTCATTGCGCGCGCTACGCCCATAGCCGTGCTCCCTCAGGCGCTCGGGGTTGCGGGTGCTGTGGTCGGCTCGATGTTGAGCAGGAACGCCTTGAATTCCGGCGTCTGCACGTTCGCATCGCCGACCGACGGCGTCAGCGAGTTCGGGCCAAAGCCTTTGCGGGCCACGCCCATGAACCCCCAGTGCAGCGGCACACCCACCACGTGCACAGTCTTTCCGTCTATGGTGAGAGGCTGCAGCCGCTTGGTGACGCAGGCCAGCGCTTTGACCGAGCCCCGTTTCGACCACACGCGCACCCAACTGCCGTTTGAGATTCCCTTCTGTTTCGCCAGCTGCTCCGAGAGTTCGACAAAGAATTCCGGCTGCAGCATCGCGTTGACCTTGTTGTGCTTGGTCCAGAAGTGGAAATGCTCGGTCAGCCGGTACGAGGTGCCGATGATGGGGAATTCCGACGCGCTGCCGAAATCCGCCATATCGTCAGCAAACACGCGCGCCGCCGGATTGCCGCGCACCTTTGGCGCGACGACGTTGGCGATGGGCGCCTCGAACGGTTCGTAATGCGTCGGGAATGGCCCGTCTGCCATCATCCCGCGCACCCACAGCCGGCTGGTGCCTTCGGGATCCATGATGAATGGCATCACTGTCTCGGGATTGGCATTCGGCAGCGTGTCTGGAATGTCGTAGCCGCCCCAGGCCTTGCCGTCCCACTCGATGATTTTCCGGGTCGGGTCCCACGGCTTGCCAGCCAAATCACACGACGCGCGATTGTACAGGATGCGCCGGTTCACCGGCCACGAGAACGCCCAGCCCGGGAACAATCCGGCCTCGCCCGGATCATTGTTGTTCCGCCGTGCCATCGCGTTTCCAGCTTCGGTGTAGCAGCCGGAGTAGATCCAGCAGCCGCTTGTCGTCGAACCATCGTCGCGCAGGAAAGCAAAGGACGGAAGCAGCTTGCCCTTCGGCACCAACACTTTCGTCTTGTCTGCCGGGTCGGTGACGTCTTCCAGTGCTCGGCCGTTGAGCTCGCGCGCCAACTCGTCCGGGGTCGGGTTGCCTGGGTCCTTGTACTGCCAGTCCAGATTGAGAATCGGATCAGGCAGCTTGCCACCTTCCTTGGCGTACAGCGCTTTCATGCGTAGATAAATCTGTGCGATGATCCAGATGTCGTGCTCTGCCTCGCCCGGCGCGTCGGCGCCAGCCCAGTGCCACTGTAACCAGCGGCCGGAGTTGGTGAGCGAGCCTTCCTCCTCGGCGAAACACGTGGTCGGAAGCTGGATCACTTCGGTATTGATCTTGCTGGGATCGACGTTGTTGTAATCGCCGTGGTTCTGCCAGAAGTTCGCGGTTTCCGTGTCGAGCGGATCCATGACCACCAGGAACTTCAGGTTCGACAGCGCCCGGGTGATCTTCGCCCGGTTCGGGAACGACAGGAGTGGATTGAAGCCCTGGCATACATAGCCGTTCATCTTCCCGTTCGCCATCAGCTCAAACGTCTGCAGCACGTCGTACATCGGCTTGTCGAGCTTGGGAATCCAATCGTAGTGGTAGTCATTGTCGGCCGTGGCAGCACTGCCCCACATCGACTTCAGGAAGCTCACCATGAACTTCCGGTAGTTCTGCCAATAGCTGATCTGCCCCGGCCGTAATGGCTTGAAGCCGCGGGTCTTCATGTAGGTGGCGAGGTCCGGCTCGCTGTCGTGTGGCATGTTCAGATAACCAGGAATCAGCTCTGACATCAGGCCGAGATCGGTCAGACCCTGGATATTGGAATGTCCACGCAGAGCGTTCATTCCGCCGCCGCGCATGCCAATATTGCCGAGGATGAGCTGCAACATCGCCATGGCGCGGATGTTCTGTGCGCCACACGAATGCTGCGTCCAGCCGAGCGCGTACAGTGACGTCATGATCTTGTCGGGTGCCGACATTTCCCCGACCATTGCGGCCACCTTGAGGAACTTGTCCTTCGGCGTGCCGCAGATGCGCTCAACCAGCTCTGGCGTGTACTGTGCAACGTGCTGCTTCAGCAGGTTCCACACGCAGCGCGGATGCTGCAGCGTCGGATCGACCACCGCGAACCCGTCGGGGCCGATGTCGTAATCCCAGGTCGAGCGGTCATAGGTCCGCGTCGCCGGATCGTAGCCACTGAACAAGCCTTCGTGGAACTCGTAGCCCTCCTTGACCACGAACGTGGCGTTGGTGAACGGTTTCACGTAATCCCACTGCACCTTGTTGTTGTCGATGCAGTATCTGATCATTCCTAGAACGAAGGTAATATCGGTACCAGGGCGAATCGGCGTGTAGAAGTCGGCCACCGCCGCCGTGCGCGTGAAGCGCGGATCAACCACGATGAGCTTTGCGCCGCGCTCGGCCTTTGCACGGGTGATCCATTTGAAGCCACAGGGGTGCGCCTCGGCGCAATTACCGCCCATCTCTATCGCCAGGTCGGTGCTGCGCATGTCGGTCCACAGGTTGGTCATCGCACCGCGGCCGAATGTTGGGGCGAGACTCGCCACCGTCGGCCCGTGTCAAACCCTCGCCTGGTTGTCGAAGGCTAGCGCTCCTGCGCCGCGCACCACCTTGAAGGTGATCCATCCGGTTTCGTTGGTGCTGGCAGATGCCGCGAGAAACCCTGTCGTCAGCCAGCGATTCACGGTCACGCCGGCGGCGTTGGTGGTAACGAGGTTCTTGTCGCGATCGTCCTTCAGGTGGCGGGCGGCCCGGTCAAGCGCCCAATCCCAGCTTACCTCTTTCCATTCTTTGGCGCCGGGAGCGCGATAGCGCGGCTTCGCCAGCCGAGTCGGCGCCCGGACGAACTCCAGCAGCGCGGCCCCCTTCGGGCATAGCGTGCCGCGGTTGGTCGGATGATCGGGGTCGCCCTCGATGTGCATGATCGAGCGCTTGCCGCCGTTCTCCGCCGCGGGCTTCGCGTACATGATGATGCCGCAGGCGACCGCGCAATACGGGCAGGTGTTACGCGTTTCGGTGGTGTGAGCCAGCTTGAAGGGACGGATCGCCGCGGCATGTGCCGCCTCGACATCCGCGAAACCGAGCGCGCCCAGGCTGGTGACCGCAATCGTCGCGGCCGCGCCTCCCAGGAACTGTCGGCGTGAAACATTGTCCAGCATGCTGCCGTTTCCTGCTTGCTGTTCCCTGAGCCGTTCTTCTTTTCGCCTGCCGACTGAGTTGCAGACGAGCAATCTTTTTCAACTGTAACGCTAAGCTCGCCGGCTGGCACCGTCAAGGCGGCTGCGGATCGCGCGATGCGGTTCAGGCAAGCACGACCGCGGCAGGCGACGGGCCGCCTCTGCGCCCACGCGGCCATACGGACCTCAGCGTTCGCCGCCCCGTAGCTGCCAGAGGCGCCGATGCGTTCGACCACCTCGAACAAAGAACCGCTCGTCAAATCGGCCGGCGTCGGCGTGCAGAAATCCGCCGCCATCGTCGCGGTCGTACGGCAACGTCGATCACCGCAGTCGCACCGGCGCGGGGTTCCGCTGCCTGTTGTGCGGCTTCAACTTGCAGGCTGACCTCAATGGGGCTCGGAACGTCGGGCAGCTCCGTGCGCCGTCCGGTTCCGTGTTCGAGCCGACGGCGGCAATCCTTGCCGACCCGGCGCAAGCCTGCGGCAAGCGATGCTACGGTGCGGACTGGTCCACCGCACGGAACGAGCCTTGCCTGTCGCCCCCTTATTTCAGACAAGCACGTTCCCTCCGACATTTCGACGCATCAGCAAGAGTCGGCTGATGAAAATCAACAACTTCGGTCCCGGAAACCAAAACATGAGCGACACCGCGTTTCTGCTGGGTCTGATCGGTGAAGGCATCCAGGCCTCGCGCACGCCGTCGATGCACGAGCAGGAGGCAACAGCGCAGGATATGCGGGCGATCTACCGGCTGATCGATCTGCGCAAGCTCGGACTTGGCGTGGAAGCCCTGCCAGAACTGCTGCTCTCGGCGGAGCGGATGGGCTTCAACGGGTTGAACATCACGCATCCTTGCAAGCGAGCCGTCGTACCACTCCTGCATGAACTGTCGCCCGAAGCGCGTGCATTGAACGCGGTCAACACGGTTCTGTTACGGAACGGTCGGCGCACCGGGCACAACACGGACTGGTCGGGCTTTGCCGATTCGTTCCGCCGCTTCATGCCGGATGCAAGGCGGGAGCGGGTCGTGCAAATGGGTGCAGGTGGCGCCGGCTCAGCGGTGGCCTACGCAGCCATGATTCTGGGCGTGCAACAGCTGACGATCATCGATATTGATGCTGCGCGTGCGGCCGCGCTCGCCGAAGGGCTGCGGACGCGGTTCTCCGATCGTCGGATCGTTGCGAGCGGTGATCTCGCTAAATCGGTGGCAGAGGCGGATGGGCTGATCAACGCCACGCCGATGGGAATGGCGAGCCATCCGGGATTGCCATTGCCCGCGGCTCTGCTGCGACCGCAGCTGTGGGTGGCAGAGATCGTGTATTTTCCCCTGGAAACCACGCTGTTAGGACAAGCGCGCGCAATCGGTTGCCGCACACTGGACGGAAGCGGCATGGCGGTATTTCAGGCGGCGGCGGCATTCCGGTTGTTCACCGGGCGGAAGCCGGACGCGGATCGCATGCTGCGGCATTTTCGGAGCATGGGGTAAGGCGCCCGCAGCGTGTGACGCCCTCTCCGCTTGGGAAGGGATAGGCGGTGGGTCCGGGTATGCACTGTCCGTAGACGTTCGGCGACCTCCCCGAGGGGAGGAAGTGGGTCAAACCGCCAGATAACCGCCATCCACGTACAGTTCCGCGCCGGTGATATACGATGCCTCGTCCGACGCCAGGAATAAGATTGCGTTGGCCACTTCATCAACTTCACCGGCACGGCGCAGCGGCACCGTCTGCAGCATCTTGGCCCGCACCGCCGGATCCGCCGTTGCGCCTGACGTACGCATCGGCGGCATCAGCCCCGGATGCACGGAATTGGCCCGGATGCCGTCCTTGCCGAACTGCACCGCGGTAGATTTGGTCAGCGTGCGCACGGCACCTTTTGACGCGTTATACCCCATATGTGTCATCGTCTGGCCCGTGTTGCCGGAGATCGATGACAGATTAACGATCGAGCCGCCACCACTCTGCTTCATGGCCTGCACGGCATGCTTCGTTCCCAGGAAGACACCCCGGCTGTTCACTGCCATCAGCTTGTCCCAGGCGTCGGTGTCCAGCATGTCGGTGACCGCGCTGCCGCTGATGCCTGCGTTGTTCACCATGATGTCGAGCTTGCCGAAACGCCGTACAGTCTCGTCAACCACCTGTGTCCAGTTCGCTTCGTCCGTGACGTCGAGCCGCATGAACACCGCCTCGCCACCCGGCGTGTTGGCGGCATTGATGTCCTCGGCGACCTTGCGGCCTTCCGTTTCCAATTGGTCGGCGATGACGACCTTGGCACCTTCCCGGACAAAGCGCCGCGCAGTGGCCGCGCCCATGCCCGATGCCGCACCGCTGACGATGGCAACCTTGCCCGCGAGACGCATGTGTGTTTCCTCCCGACCCATTCGGCCGCAAATCTGCCACGAGGCGTGCCGACTTGGCTATGCTGCCCGGACGGCGCACCATGCGGCAGCATCGTTCCGGAGAGCACCCGCCATGGCCCACCGCGGCATGAAGTTCGGCATCTTCCTTGCCCCGTTCCATCGCGTCGGCGAAAACCCCACGCTTGCCATTTCACGTGACGTTGAGCTGCTGGAATGGCTCGACTGGCTCGGCTTCGATGAGGCATGGATCGGCGAACATCACTCCGCCGGCTGGGAGCTGATCGCGCTGCCGGAGCTGATCATCGCCGCCGCCGCTGAACGCACCAAGCATATCAAACTCGGTACCGGGGTGACCTCCCTTCCCTACCATCATCCG
>JASHQG010000690.1 GCA_030037665.1 Acetobacteraceae bacterium | reverse complement strand
GCAAGATCCGTGAGGCGCTGCTGGCGATGCGGATCGACCGGACACTTCCGAAGCAGCGTGTGCTGGAACTCTATCTGAACGAGATCTACCTCGGTCAGCGCGCGTTTGGCGTGGCAGCGGCGGCGCAGAGTTATTTCAACAAGGGCCTCGACCAGATCACCCTGCCGGAAGCCGCCCTGCTAGCGGCCCTGCCGAAGGCGCCGAATAACTACAATCCCTTCAAGCACCCCGAGGCGGCCAGGTCTCGGCGCGACTGGGTGCTGGACCGCATGGCGGACGATGGCGCCATCACCCGCGCGCAGGCCACGGCAGCGAAGGCCGAGCCGCTGATGCCGACGAAGTTCCAGGCAGCGGCGCCGGTGCCGGGCGCCGACTGGTTTACCGGGGCGGTGCGAAGCACGCTGATCCAGCAGTTTGGGCAGGATGAGACGACCGAAGGCGGGCTGATGGTGCGCATCAGCATGGATCCCAAGCTGCAGGCCGAGGCGGAAAAGGCGGTGCACAACGGCTTGATGGCCTATGACCGCAGATTGGGCGGCTGGCGCGGACCGGTGACGCATATCACGGTGACGGGGCAGGATTGGGCCAGGCAGTTGGCGCAGGTGACCGTGCCCGACGGGATGTTGCCGAGCTGGCGGCTGGCCGTCGCGCTGAGCGTCAGCGGCTCGGCCGCGCGGATGGGCTGGCTGCAGGACGGCGCGCCGCACGTCGGCACTTTGCCACTTTCCGATGTCACCTGGGCACGGCCGATGAAGGACGGCAATCTGGGGGCCGTGCCGCGCAACATGGACGACGTGGTGCGCCAGGGCGATGTGGTGATGATCGAGCCCGTGGCCTCCTCGAAGACGGCGGAGGTCGCGCTGCGGCAGATACCCGCGGTGCAGGGCGCTCTGGTGTCACTCGATCCCGCGACGGGCCGCGTCCTCGCGATGGTCGGCGGCTGGAGTTACAAGCAGAGCCAGTTCAACCGTGCCACGCAGGCGGAACGTCAGCCGGGGTCCAGCTTCAAGCCCTTCGTTTACCTGACCGCACTGGAGAAAGGAATTTCACCCAGCCAGAGGTTCCTCGACGCGCCAATCGTCCTCGACACACCAGATGGCCTGTGGCGACCCGGCAATTATGAGAACAATTTCGGCGGCCCGACACCACTGCAGACGGCGCTGGAACAATCGCTGAATCTGGTGACGCTACGCGTTGCGCGCCACATTGGTATGGGCTCAATCGCCAAGACAGCGATCGCCTTCCACGAAGTGACTGACATGCCACGCGTGCTGCCGGCAGCGCTCGGCGCGGTGAACACCACGGTTCTGCAGGAAGCTGGTGCCTACGCATCCATCGACGCGGGCGGACGAGAGGTGATCCCGACGCTGATCGACAGCGTGCAGGACCAGGACGGCCACGTGGTCTGGCGGCCGAATGGCCTCGACTGCACCGACTGTGACGGAACGACGCAACCGCCGGATATCGAGGATACGCGCAAGCAGATCGCTGATCCCCAGAGCGACTTTCAGCTGATCACCATGATGGAGGGCGTGGTGCAGCGCGGGACCGGCGTACCTGTCGCCAAGGACCTGAACCGGCCGATTGCCGGAAAGACCGGCACGACACAGGATTTCAAGGACGCGTGGTTCGGCGGCTTCACGCCCGATCTGGTCACCGTGGTGTGGGTTGGCTACGACAATCCGACCCCGCTTGGCGACAACCAGACGGGCGCCGCCGTGGCGGGACCGATCTGGCACGAATTTATGCATGTCGCGCTGAAGCACCGGCCAGTGTTGAACTTCACGCAACCGCCTGGTGTGGTGATGGCACAGTGGAACACTGGCTCGCACGTCGTGACCGATGCGTTCAAGCCGGGTCAGGTGCCCGGTGCGTCGCCCGGCGGTTCGGTGGGCGTCGCCGGCGAGGTTCCGGGCGCGACGCCGGCATCGGCGCCAAGTTCAGGCGCGGGCGGCATGGACACGAAGCTGGGCGGGCTCTATTGACCCGGCCCTTTGCCCCGGAGACCTGACCGATGTCGGCTGAGTCCGATGCTCTGAAAGAACAAATCCAGCAGTCAGTCGCGCTGCTGAGGAGGCATCTTTGACTGGGATGTCGCCGAGGACCGTCTTGCCGAACTGAACCACCGCGCCGAGGATCCATCGCTGTGGAATGACGCCGTCGCAGCGCAAAGGCTCATGCGCGAGCGGACGCACTTGGCGACACAGATTGAGGCGGTGCGGGACCTGGAATCCGATGTCGCCGACACCCTTGAACTGATCGATCTGGCCGAGGCCGACGGTGACCAGGCGATGGCCATGGAAGGGCTGGCCCAGTTGCGCGCGCTGGCCGAGAACGCGAAACAGCGCGAGATCGAAAGTCTGCTTTCGGGCGAAGCGGACCAGAACGACGCCTACATCGAGATCAACGCCGGCACCGGCGGCACCGAGGCACAGGATTGGGCCGAGATGCTCGAGCGCATGTACACGCGTTGGGCTGAGCAACATGGCTACAAGGTGGAGTGGCTGGAGGAGAGCGAGGGTGAACAAGCCGGCATCAAGTCGGCGACCATGAAGGTGAGCGGCGCGAATGCGTATGGCTGGCTGAAGACAGAAGCGGGCGTACACCGGCTGGTGCGTATCAGCCCGTTCGATTCAGCAGCACGTCGCCATACGAGCTTCGCGTCGGTGTGGGTGTATCCCGTGGTGGATGACACCATCGACATCCAGATCAACGACGTGGACCTGAAAGTCGATACCTATCGTGCATCGGGCGCCGGCGGGCAGCACGTGAACAAGACGGAAAGTGCGATCCGCATCACCCATATGCCGACCGGGATCGTGGTGGCCTGTCAGACCGACCGCAGTCAGCATCGCAATCGCGCGACAGCGATGGCGATGCTGAAGGCGCGGCTCTACGAGGCGGAACTGCAGAAGCGCGAAGCGGTCGCTGCGGCGCAGGAGGATGCCAAGACGGATATCGGCTGGGGGCACCAAATCCGAAATTACGTGCTGGCACCGTATCAGTTGGTGAAGGACCTGCGGACCGGCGTGGAGAAGGGAAATCCGACCGCGGTTCTGGATGGCGAGCTCGATCAGTTCATGGCAGCGGCGCTGGCTGCACGGGCTGGGGCAACACGGAGCGAGGCAAGCGCTCAGGCGCAGTGAGTTGTGGTCAACCTTTTCCGCGCCACGTGCGGGAAAGGTCGCGGTGGCATGTAGCAGGGGCGGTCCAACCCCGGCCGAGCTTCAATTCGGCGCATGGGACCACAGGCCAGCGGGGATGAGCACCCGTGCTCGAAATACCCTCACCCGCGAAGCAAGACAGGAGTCTTCCGCCACGGTCGGTCGGTTTGTCGTGCCGCTGTCGTGCCGCACCCGGCGGCTCGCATTTCGCTCACAGCAGTCCCTCCAGGGCGACCGTCGAGCTTCCTCGACAGACGGACACTGTCGCGCCTCATCTGCGCCGACAGTCCGGACTCTTGGTGGAAGCCGTGGTCGGCGGTCTTCGGAAGTTCGAGCTTAATCGCGGGGCGACGCGCCCGATAAGCCCGTGAAACCAGTATGGCGGAGCGTCGCCCTCAACGATGCCACCGGCCGCATCTGGTCGCGCCGGAGTGCGTCGGATTTTGATTGAATTCAGAGTCGTTGGGATCACGACATAATGTGGCTTACCGGCAACGTCGTGCCCCCGATCCGCAGTTAGTGCTGGCCACGAATCGGCCCTTGGCCGAATAGCGCACAACCGTTCGCGGAGACCAGAATGACCGGTATCGGAGGGGTCAGTCGGCGAGCAGCTCCCCCATTCGACAGTGCCCATCGGCCGGTGCGCCGCGCGGGACCGCATCGACGACAGATCGACCCGGCTCAATTCCATTGACAGGCAATCCTGCGATCCGCTCAGGAAGACACCCGCCTGGTGGTGGCGGTGCACGATGCGAGGCGGCGTGCCATAAAGTCATCGAGCCTGGCGAGAAGAGGCGGGTGTGGGGAAACGGCGCAAATGTCGGGTGTGAACTCGCCTGGATGGTCAGTGTTTAGCGTCGTTGCGACCGTCGGTATCGTGTCAGCACCCACCTTGGCCTTGTCACAACAGCAACCGCTGGGATCCTGCAGGTACGTAGATAGCACCTGAATGATGGACTGGGCATAGGCGATCCAACCCTTGATCTGGATCAATGCAAAATTCGGAGTCTTCGTTATCAGCGACCTTGCTGATGATCGCGCCGGAGCGTGGCGCAGGTCTTGGACACTGGGGGACTACCCATTACGGCGATCCGGCGACCGCCCGCCAGTCGGGCCAATGACCGATCAGACCGCGGAGGTACAAAATCAGGCCGTTGAAACCATCGAGACAGCCGGAACATCGCGATAGCCCGGTGGCACCTATGCTCTGCCGCGCAAATCCGACACCCAACGTTTGAGGTTCTGGTGCTTCTGACGGGCTGACGACATCCATGGAGATACTGCATTGTCTGAGATCAAACGAGTTGTTGTAGCGGTGGACCATTCTGCGTGTTCAGTACGAGCAGCAGAG
>JASHQG010000689.1 GCA_030037665.1 Acetobacteraceae bacterium | reverse complement strand
GACGGCTTCTTCGCCGTGCCAGCCAACACCGAGACGGTCGCCGCCGGCACGCCCGTGAGCGTGCAACTCATCGGCACTGCGCTGGAACCGGCCGATCTTGTGGTCATCGGGAGTCACTGCGTTGGACTGGACCGGCTGATTGGCCTCCTGGAGTCCGAGGGACTGCGGGTGAAGTCACTGGCTGTCGGCAGCTCGGGCGGACTGGACGCGGCCAAGCGCGGCGAATGCGACCTCGCCGGCATCCATCTGATGGACCCGGAAACCGGCATCTACAACGCGCCCTATCTGACCCCGGCCCTGACCCTGGTGCCGGGCTATGGCCGCATGCAGGGCGTCGTGTTCCGCCCAGACAATGCAAAGTTCCGCCACTGCCGGTCCGTCGCCGATGTGGTGGCCGCAGCGTCCGCCGATTCCGACTGCCTCATGGTCAACCGCAACGCCGGGAGCGGCACCCGCATTCTGATCGACCGCTTGCTCGGCCATGCACGACCGGCCGGCTACATGCACCAGGCGAAGTCGCACAACGCGGTCGCGGCTGCGGTGGCGCAGCAGCGCGCCGACTGGGGTCTGGCGATCGATACGGTGGCGCGTGAATACGGCCTCGGCTTCCTGCCGTTGCAGGCAGAGCAATACGACTTTGTCGTGCCGCTCGCTCGCAGAGATCGCCTCCCGGTGCGACGTTTCGTGGCGTTGCTCGAGAGCAATGCGGGACAGGAAATGCTGCGCACGCTGGGATTCACGCCAGGCCGCGCAGCGGCCGCAAAGCCCTGAAAGCCAGTACACAGGGCATTTATCAATCGCGGGTCAATTTGCCTGCCGGAGAGCGCGTTTGTATTCTGCATGAGCGAACAATCTACGTGCGCCGCAGCAACGTCGGCATGCGAGACGGCTGATCGCACCATATTCAGAGAAGACGGACAGGCCGTAGATGGCTGATACACCGATCAGTGAAGTCCTTCGCTTCGAGCACCCCGGCGCCGGCCGGCGGCGTGCCAGAGCGACGCCGAAGGGTCGCTCCGTCAGCTTTGAGGCAAGAGAGGAGATCGCCGCATTGCTGGGCGATCGGCCACGACAGCGCGATTGCCTGATCGAATATCTGCATCTGGTCCAGGACACCTATCATCAGATCTCTGCACAGCATCTGGCGGCACTCGCCGACGAAATGCGGCTGGCATTTGCCGAGGTGTACGAAACGGCAACCTTCTATGCGCATTTCGACGTGGTGAAAGAAAACGATCCCCCTCTTGCACCACTGGTCGTGCGGGTCTGTGACAGCGTGACCTGCGCCATGTTCGGCGCAGAACGGCTGCTTCTGGAATTGAAGACTCTGCCGGCAATGCAAGGCCCGGGCGCGATCGCACGCGTCGTGCGCGCACCTTGCGTCGGCCTCTGCGATCAGGCACCGGTTGTCGAAGTCGGCCACCATTTCATCCATCATGCCGACCGCGATGCGGTCGCCGAAGCGGTGGCGCATGACGATTCTCATCCACATATCCCGCCAGATACGATCGATTACGACGCCTACATCGCTGCCGGCGGTTATCAGTTGCTTGGCAAAATCCGGTCCGGCGAGATCAGTCGAGAGACCGTGCTGGTCACACTCGACGACAGCGGCCTGCGGGGCCTCGGCGGTGCCGGCTTCCCCACCGGCCGCAAATGGCGCTCGATGCTCGGCGAACCGGGACCACGGCTGATGGCGGTCAACGGCGACGAAGGCGAGCCCGGGACGTTCAAGGATCGCCACTATCTGAATTCCGATCCGCACCGCTTCCTGGAAGGCATGCTGATTGCCGCACATATCGTCGAAGCCGAGCAGATCTACGTCTATATCCGAGACGAGTACCCGGCGGCCCGCGCGATCCTCGCGCGCGAAATCGACAAACTGCCGCCGGGAGGGCCGGTCGTGCATCTCCGCCGCGGCGCCGGGGCCTATATCTGCGGGGAGGAATCCTCGATGCTGGAGAGCATCGAAGGCAAGCGCGGCCTGCCGCGGCACAAGCCGCCGTTTCCGTTCCAGGTCGGCTTGTTCGGCCGCCCGACGCTGATCAACAATATCGAGACGCTGTACTGGGTGCGCGACCTTCTGGAGAAGGGCGTCGCGTGGTGGAAAAGCTTCGGCCGCAACGGCAGAACAGGACTGCGCAGCTTTTCGGTTTCCGGGCGCGTGAAAGAGCCGGGGGTGAAGCTCGCACCTGCCGGCATCAGCCTGCGCGCGCTGGTCGATGAATATTGCGGCGGTATGGCGGAAGGCCACACGTTGATGGCTTATCTGCCGGGTGGTGCGTCGGGTGGCCTGTTGCCGGCGTCGATGGCCGATATCCCGCTCGATTTCGGCACGCTCGAGCAATATGGCTGCTTCATCGGCTCCGCCGCGATTGTGGTGTTCTCCGACCACGACGACATCAAGGACGTCGCGCTGAACCTGATGCGGTTCTTCGAAGACGAGAGCTGCGGGCAGTGCACGCCCTGCCGGTCAGGCACGCAAAAGGCCCGCATGCTGATGGAGCAAGCGGACTGGGACACCGGGTTGCTTGATGAGCTGTCCCAGGTGATGCGCGATGCGTCGATCTGTGGGCTCGGCCAGGCGGCGTCCAATCCGCTCACCTGCGTCATGCGCTACTTCCCGGAAGCCCTCGCGCCCAAGGAGGCGACGAAATGAGCAGCACGATCACGCCTCCCGGGCAACGCAGTGAGGCGGCGACGGCGATGCCGGGCGTCCGGTTCGAACTTGACGGCGTTCAGATCGAGGCGCGCCCGGGTGAGACGCTGTGGGAGGTCGCACGCCGGGTCGGCACCACCATTCCGCACCTCTGCCACCGGCCGCAGCCCGGCTACCGCCCGGACGGCAACTGTCGCGCGTGCATGGTCGAGGTCGAAGGCGAGCGCGTGCTGGCGGCCTCCTGCAAGCGCACACCCGCGGCAGGGATGAAGGTCCGCACGCAATCGGACCGCGCGGTGAAGGCGCGGGCCATGGTGATGGAGCTCCTTGTCGCCGATCAGCCGGCGCGGGCAACGTCGCACGATTCAACGTCGGCCTTCTGGACTTGGGCTGAGACGATCGGCGTGACCGAGAGCCGCTTTCCCTCCGTAGAGCGATGGACGCACGATCCCAGTCACCCGGCGATGCGGGTGAATCTCGATGCCTGCATTCAGTGCAATCTCTGTGTCCGCGCGTGCCGGGAAGTGCAGGTGAACGACGTGATTGGCATGGCATATCGCAACGCCAATGCGAAGGTCGTGTTCGACTTCGACGATCCGATGGGCGAATCCACCTGTGTTGCCTGTGGCGAATGCGTGCAGGCCTGCCCCACCGGTGCGCTGATGCCCGCGGCCTATCTGGATGCCAACGAAACGCGCGTCGTCTGGCCGGACCGCAAGGTGGACAGCCTCTGCCCCTATTGCGGCGTCGGCTGCCAGGTCACCTACGAGGTGAAGGACGAAAAGGTGGTGTATGCCACCGGCCGTGACGGGCCGGCGAACCACAATCGCCTGTGCGTCAAGGGACGTTTCGGGTTTGATTACATCCATCATCCGCACCGGCTGACCCGCCCGTTGGTACGCCGGCCCAACACGCCCAAGCGCCCACATGAGCAGGTCGATCCGACCAATCCGTGGACGCATTTCCGCGAGGCGAGCTGGGAGGAAGCGCTTGATCGTGCCGCGGCGGGTTTGGCGCGCATCCGTGAGGCGCATGGCCCCAAGGCACTCGCCGGCTTCGGTTCCGCCAAGGGATCGAACGAGGAAGCGTACCTGTTCCAGAAGCTGGTACGCACCGGCTTCGGTTCGAACAACGTCGATCATTGCACGCGGCTTTGCCACGCCTCGTCTGTGGCCGCGCTCATGGAGGGATTGAACTCGGGCGCGGTGACCGCACCATTCGCCGCGGCGATGGATGCGGACGTGATCATCGTGATCGGCGCCAACCCGACGGTGAACCATCCGGTCGCTGCCACCTTCTTCAAGAACGCCGTCAAGCAGCGCGGCGCGAAGCTGATCGTCATCGATCCGCGCCATCAGGCACTGTCACGGCACGCTCTGCATCATCTGGCGTTCAAGCCCGGCAGCGATGTCGCCCTGCTGAATGCGCTCTTGCACACCATCATCGAGGAAGGCCTGACCGACCAGCAATATATCGCCGGCTACACCGAGGGATACGAAGCACTGCGCGAGCGCATCAAGGATTTCCCGCCGGAGAAGATGGAGGCGGTGTGCGGCATTCCGGCAGAGACGCTACGCGAAGTGGCGCGGCTCTACGCCCGGTCCCGCGCCTCGATCATCTTCTGGGGCATGGGGATCAGCCAGCACGTCCATGGTACGGACAACGCCCGTTGCCTGATCGCGCTGGCCCTGGTCACCGGCCAGGTCGGCCGTCCCGGCACCGGGCTGCATCCGCTGCGCGGACAGAACAACGTGCAGGGAGCATCCGATGCCGGTCTGATCCCGATGGTATATCCCGACTACCAGTCGGTCACGAGGCCGGACATACGGGAAAAATTTGAAAGCTTCTGGAATACCGAACTCGATCCGGTCAAAGGGCTGACCGTGGTCGAGATCATGAATGCGGTGCATGCGGGGCAGATCAAGGGAATGTATATCGAGGGCGAAAACCCGGCGATGTCCGATCCCGACCTGAACCATGCCCGCGAAGCCCTCGCCTCGCTCGAGCATCTGGTGGTGCAGGACCTCTTTTTGACGGAGACGGCTTTTCATGCCGACGTGATCCTCCCGGCCTCGGCCTTTGCGGAGAAGACCGGGACATTCACCAACACTGATCGCCGTGTGCAGTTGGCGCGGCCGGTGATCAAGCCGCCCGGCGATGCGCGGCAGGACTGGTGGATTATCCAGGAGATCGCGCAGCGTCTCGGCCTGGAATGGACATACAACGGGCCAAGCGGCGTATTCGCAGAAATGGCGGAGATCATGCCTTCGCTCGCGAACATCACCTGGGAGCGACTGGAACGCGAAGGTGCCGTCACCTATCCGGTGGATGCGCCCGACAAGCCGGGCAATGAGATCATCTTCTATTCCGGGTTCCCCACTGAAAGCGGACGGGCAAAGATCGTGCCCGCCAACGTGTTGCCACCCGATGAACTGCCGGATCACGACTACCCGATGGTACTGTCGACGGGCCGCGTGCTGGAACACTGGCACACCGGGTCCATGACGCGCCGGGCCGGGGTGCTGGACGCGATCGAGCCCGAGGCGGTCGCTTTCATGTCGCCGCGCGATCTCTGGCGCGCGAAGCTCAATGCCG
>JASHQG010000688.1 GCA_030037665.1 Acetobacteraceae bacterium | reverse complement strand
AGACCATGGGACGGCTCACCCCGTGTCGGATGGCGATCGGCTGCACCCGCCCGAGCGAGCAGATGACAATCAACGCTCCGCCCGCGAGATCGTATTCTGCGACGATGAGCGTCGGCCATGTTTCCTTTGCTCAGGCCGACGCGGCGGGAACCATCCGCCAACCCGTGTCGCAATGACGGCGCCTCTCGCGACGTGCAGCATCGGCGGTGACCAACGACAATGTTGGGGGAGCCCGTGCGGACCACAGAGGCGGAAACGCAGAGAATATCCGCCTGCAAGGCTAGGGGCCATTCATCACACAGGTCGCGGCTCGCGCGCCGGCCACGAACGGACCCTGGTGGCCTTGCGGCGTTCGTGCGGACGCGGATCAACGAGTGCCGCTGCTCGTGGTGTCAAAGACGCCGCCCTGCCGCGGCCCTCCGGACCTTCGTGATCGTCACGGGACCTTGAGCGGATCCGTGGGGCACCCGACGATGGGCGTGCAGCACCCCATCGCCGCACCTCCCGCGCTGACCCGAGCGATTAGACGTAAACGCCCGACATGCCCCCCGCCGGGTAGCGCGTCCCGGCCGCGGCACCGCGCGGCACCGCGTCTGAGATCTCAGCCACCTCCGCCGCAGAAAGCGTCACCCGCAGGGCGCCCAGGTTCTCCTCCAACCGGTTCTTGTACCGCGTCCCGGCGATCGCCACGACATCGTCGCCTTGTGCCAGCACCCAGGCCAGCGCGAGCTGCGACGGCGTGCAGCGCTTCTTTGTCGCAATCGCCTCGATCTTTGCCACCAGCGCGCGGTTCTGGTCGAAATTTTCCTTCTGGAACCGCGGATGTGCCGCGCGTCGCCCATCCACATCGGCGAACGTCTGGATCGCACCGGTCAAGAACCCGCGCCCCAGCGGTGCATAGGCCACGAAACTGATGCCAAGACCGCGCGTCGTCTCCCGTGTCTCCTCCGCTTCGGCGCGATAGAGCAGCGAATACTCCGTCTGCACACAGGCGATCGGATGCACCTTGTTGGCGCGACGGACCGTCTCGGGCTTCGCCTCCGACAGCCCGAGGTATTTCACCTTGCCCTGCTGCACCAGCTTCGCCATCGCGCCGACAGTGTCCTCGATCGGCACGTTGGGATCGACACGATGCTGGTAATAGAGGTCGATCACATCCTCACCCAGCCGCTTCAAGCTCGCTTCGCAGGCCTCGATTACATATTCCGGCCGCCCGTTGACGCCGTTGCGACCGCCCGGATTCTGCACCTGGCCGAATTTCGTCGCGAGCACGACGCGGTCGCGCCGCCCTTTGATCGCTCGGCCGACGACTTCCTCATTGTGCCCCCAACCGTACATGTCCGATGAGTCGAGATGGTCGACACCGAGATCGATCGCGTGGCGGATCAGCTCTTCCGACGCCGCGTCGTCGGCCGCGCCGTAGACGCCCGAAAGCGACATGCAGCCCAGTCCGATCGCCGAGACCGCCAGTCCGCCACGGCCCAAAGGTCGGTGGGGGATCTTGTCTGCCATGGTTCCTGCCTCCCTTGGTGGCGCCGCGCACCTTGGTCGGTTTCCGCGCGCGGCTCAACCGGCTAGCCTCGGCCACGACCGACCCGACGGAGGCACTATGAAGATCGCCCGCATCGAGGACCTGCACTGCGACGCCGGCTGGCGCAGTTTTTCGTTTCTGAAGATCGTCACGGACGATGGAATCGAGGGCTGGAGCGAGTACACCGAGGCCGACGGCAGCCGCGGTCTGACCGCGGTCATCCACGGCCTGGCCGACCCGCTGATCGGCCAGGACCCACGTCCGGTGCAGCAGATCTCGTCGACGCTCTGGGTACGCCAGGTGCAGGCGCCGGGCGGCATCAATTCGCGCGCGATCGCCGCCATAGAAAACGCACTGCTCGACATCAAGGGCAAGGCGCTCGGCGTGCCCGTTTATGAATTGTTCGGCGGTCCGGTGCGCACCCGCATCCCCGTCTACTGGTCGCATTGCGGCACCTATCGCGCGCGCAATCCCGAGCTGGTGGGCGTGCCGCCGATGCGTGGCTACGACGACGTCGCCAAACTGGGTGCCGAGGTGAAGCGCCGCGGCTTCCTGGCCTTGAAGACCAACATCCTGACGCATGACGGGCAGAAATTCACGCCGTTCGGCCCGGGCTTCGGCCGCTCGCCCGGCTACCCGGCCCTGAATATCGACCGCACCACGCTGCAGGCAGTGCGCAACACGTTGGGCGCATTCCGCGAGGGCGCCGGGCCGGACATGGGTCTGCACCTTGACGTCAACTACCATTTCAAGACCGAGGGCTTCCTGCAGGTCGCGAAAGCGGTCGCGCCATACGATATGACCTGGCTCGAGATCGACACATGGGACCCGCAATCGCTGGCGCTGATCCGCCGGAGCGCACCGTGTCCGGTTGCGTCACTTGAATCGGTATGTGGGCGGCGCAATTTCCGGCCGTTCTTCGACGCCTATGCGAGCGATGTAGCGATCATCGACGTGATCTGGAATGGCTTCCTTGAGTCGATCAAGATCGCCGCCATGGCGGAATCCTATGAAGTGAATTGCGCGCCACACAACTACTACGGTCATCTCTGCTCCGCCATCAGCGCTGCGTTCAGCGCCGTGGTGCCGAATTTTCGTGTTATGGAGATCGACATCGACAGTGTTGCCTGGCGCGACGAGTTCTTCGTGAACCCGCCGCTGATCGAGAACGGCGAGCTCATCCTGCCGAGTGGCCCCGGCTGGGGCGTCGAGGTGAACGAGAAAGCCGTGCGCGCCCGTCCGGCCAAGGGGCGCTGATCATGTCGGACGCTCATTTCGATATCCTCGGCATCGGCAATGCCATCGTCGACGTGGTGGCACGCGCGGATGACCGCTTCCTGTCGCGCCATGACATGCACAAGGGCGCGATGATGCTGGTGGATTCCGAAGTCGCTGAACGGATCTACGCAGCGATGCCGCCGGGCGAGGAGAGCAGCGGCGGCTCGGCGGCAAATACCTGCGCGGTTGCCGCGGCGCTCGGTGCACGCGTGGCGTATTTCGGCAAAGTCGCTGACGATCAACTGGGCCAGGTGTTCAGCCACGACATGCGCGCAAGCGGCGTGCATTTTCCGTCGTCGCCGCTAATCGGCGGCGCCCCAACCGCGCGCTGCCTGATCCTCGTGACGCCGGACGGCCAACGCACGATGAACACGTTTCTCGGCGCCTGCGTGACACTGGATCAATCGGATATCGACGAGGCGATTGCCGCCACCGCGCTGGTGACCTATCTGGAAGGCTATCTGTTCGATCCGCCGGCGGCGCAAACGGCATTCTACAAAGCCGCTCAGGCAGCGCACGCGGCCGGGCGGCAAGTGGCACTCTCACTCTCCGATCCGTTCTGCGTCGATCGGCACCGCACCGCGTTCCGCGACCTGGTTGCGGGTCACGTGGATATTTTATTCGCAAATGAAATGGAAATCACGTCGCTCTATGAGGAGAACACGTTCGAAGCTGCCGCCGATGCGGCCCGGCGCGACGTTGCGTTGGCTGTGCTCACGCGCTCCGAAGCCGGCAGCGTCGTGCTGCGCGGCCCGGAGAGGGCGGAGATCAACCCCGAACCGACGCGCGTCGTGGACACGACCGGCGCTGGAGACGCCTACGCGGCGGGCTTCCTCGTCGGGCTGACAGCCGGCAAGCCGCTCGCGGTGTGCGGACGCCTGGGCAGTATCGCCGCGGCGGAAATCATCAGCCACTACGGCGCACGGCCCGAGACGGATCTGCGCAAGTTGGTTGGAGGCCTGGTGTAGCACCGGCACGCCCGGGGCGGCGCGACGCGCCGGTAGCATTGCGGGCTTCGCGCCTGCCGATGAAGTTGACCCGCGCTCTATGAAACGCGCGGAGCATGGTCATTCCGATGAAACCGAGAACCGACGCGGTGAAGGTGCCGTCTGTTGGCGGGATGACCACGGACGGATGGGGTCTCGTTCGGGGCGCAGCGACCAGCATTGATCCATTGCGCGGCACAAGCGCGCGGAACCGCTTTGTCGCAGCGCTCCTTACAATGCCGCGAGACGAAGTGCCGCGTGCATGTGACACGTTCGCAGGGCCTTGGATGCGCACATCCCAGCCGACCCTTGAGAACGACGTCGCACTGACGTAAACCGGTTGCGCGGCGCAACTAGCCGCCAACACAGGGGACGGCAAACTTACGCCCCCTGCTGCACGACAACCGAAACGCACAACGGCAGCAGGTGCTTTGGCGAACAAAGGAACAGGACAACCGGCGGTGGAGGTCTGTCTCCACCGGATCGTGCCGACGTTAAAACTGCTCATCCGGCCTGGCCTTTTGCTGCCTTGGTGCTCGCTTCCGCAGAATTCCTGGGAGAACGACACGACATGAGCAGTACTTCGACGGTTGACCGGTCCGGCATGCCGGCCAGCTACGTGCTGGGCCAGAAGCTCGACTCCATTCCCTTCAGCGGCTATCACCTGATCATCATTCTTGTGCTGGGCACGGTCGGTTTCATTGAGGGTTACGACCTGGCGATCGGCGGATCGCTTCTGGTGCTGGCGAAGGCACCGTTGCATCTCACCGGCTCGCAGCTTCGCTGGCTCGCGGTGGCGCCGACGCTCGTTGTGGTCGTTGGCGGCTTTGCCGCCGCGCTGATGAGTGACCGCGTCAGCCGTAAGACGGTGATGCAAATCGGCGTCATTATCAGCACTGCCATGACGCTGCTGATCCCGCTGGCACAGACCGGCACCCAACTGCTCGTCATCCGCGTGGTAACCGGTATCGGTCTCGGCTTCGCCATTTCGGCACCATTCCCGATCGCGGCGGAGTTGATGCCGAAGCAGCACCGGCGCACCTACGGCGCGATCTTCGAAGTGATGCTGGCAAGTGCTTTCACGTTGTTGCCGTTCGTCGCCTTCCTGCTGGCCGGCCACCCGAACGCCTTTCGGCTGATCGCCTTGCCGGGCGGGCTCGCACTCGGGATCGTGCCGCTGCTCGTGCATTTTGGTTTGCCGGAAAGCCCGCGCTGGTTCCTGCGCCACGGCCAGGTGCAGTCCGCAGTGGCAACCGTCAACCGTATCATCGCACGCTGCGGCAACCGCGTCTCGCCACTCACCGTGGCCGATCTGGGATCGAAGGTCGCCGAAGCCCCCGAGGCGTTGCCGCCATTCAGCGCATTGTTCGGTCGCGGGCAACTGCAATGGACCCTCGTCGGCATCGTACTGTACGCCGCAGCAACGACGGCGTATTATTGCTCGGCAATCCTGCTGCCGAAGGCACTGGTTGATCAGGGGGCCGCGGTCGGTCTCAGCTTCGGTCTCGGCACCCTGCTGTTCCTGGTGACGATCCCGGGCAAGTTCTTCACCGGGTTCATCATGGAAGTGATCGGTCGACGCTGGACCATCACTTACTGTCTCGGTGGTGCGGTGCCGGGATTGGTGCTGATGGCGGCGGCGCACAGGTTGGGTGACTACGCGACCGTCGCGATGGTGGCAGGGGCGATCATCACCGGCATTACCGTGCTGTCCTCATTCCCGGCCGTTCGTGTGTATCTCTCGGAGCAATTCCCGACGGCCCTGCGCGGCCGCGGACATTTTTTCGGTGAGGCAGCAGGGCGGATATTCTCCGGTGTGATCACGCCCTTCGTCCTGGAACCCCGGACGGGATCGGCCGTATTCTTCTTTGGCTGGATCGCTGTCGTGGTCGCCATCGGCGCCTGCATTCCGCTGGTGTTCGGCAAAGAGACGGTCGGCCAGCTCGAGCTGGTGACCGAGTCCGGAGCCGAGGCGGTGGCCTAGCCGCGTCCTCCCGGCTGTCAATGCGAGCGGCGCGGCGACGAAGCACTCTGTTACCGCAGGTCGCTTCGTCGCCCGCCGCCTCGCAATGACAGGGAACCGGCTTTTTGATTTGCGCGGTCGTCGTCGGCCTCGGCTCGTAGGGCAGAAACCTCATCTACGCGGTTCGTGAACATGACGCGGTGATCCGCTTCACCGGGGCAAATACACGCCACGCCGAACCGGTCGCCGGTGTCTGCCGCGAGCATGACCTGCGATGGGCCGATGACTTCGACGCGCTGCTTGCGACCTTAACGCGCGACGCGGTGGTGCTCGCCACACCGCACGGCGTGCTCGGCGGCGCAGGTGACCCGCGCCGCCGCCGCGAGAACATCCGTGTTCGTTGAAAAGCCCGTCACCTTCGGCGTCGCCGACTGACGCACTGCGATCGAAGCAGCCGGGCGCGCCGGGGTCGACCTCGCGGTCGGCTTCAACCAGAACTTCCATCCGTCGGTCGTGAAGTCACGTCAAACGGGACAGGAGAGCCGGCTCGGCACGATCGTGGGCGCGCTGTCGGAGCAAAGCGTGCTGCGCGGACTGCACCTGACCGCGGATGCCTGGAGTCGATTTGGCGGGTCGCCGGGCCTGAACCCCGCCCGGCCTCGCGAACCAGGAACCGTGGCGGGCGGAGGCTGCCCGTACCAGCAAGATTGTGGCAACCCGGCCATCTCTGAGGGGAAGTCTTGGTGAGCCGGCTTATTGTGCCTCACGAATGCGTGATGACTGCACGTCCCGTGCTCTCGCACATGGTCAAACGCCCGAATCGCTTGGAAAAACTCGAAAATGGCGCAGGACGACCCCTGCCAGCCGCGACGGCGCCGCCCTCGCCGCCCGGTAGCCCTCCAGTCAGGCAGCCACTGAAGCGCTAAGGGATCAAACTGAAGCGGCCAACGCAAATCGACAGGCGGCGCAGCGCGCTGCGGCCAGGCCCTCGCCGGCGTCGATCAGGTGGGGCCGCTGGTGAGCGTCGGGGCGGAATTGTTTTCTCCGGGGTAGTGGAAACATGGTGGATCAGAGAATAATCTGCCACACGAGTGCTTGGCGAGAGGATACAGTACATGGCTGCCGACAAGGACATGGACCGGGTGGACCGCGAGATCCTGCGGTTGCTGTCGCATGACGCCTCGCTGTCCCTGGCCGACATCGCTGGCAAGGTCGGCCTCACGCCCACGCCCTGCTGGAAGCGCATCCGGCGGATGGAGGAGGCCGGGATCATCGTCCGCCGCGTCGCCATCATTGACCCGGCCAAGATCGGACTGCCGGTCTCGGTGTTCGTGGAGGTGGAGACCGCCGATCACTCCGGCGAATGGCTGCAACGCTTCGCCGAGGTGGTGAAGTCGATGCCGGAGATCATCGATGCCTGGCGGATGAGCGGCGACGTCGATTATCTGCTGCACGTGGTCGTGCCGGATATCGCTGCCTACGACGAATTCTATCGCAAGCTGATTGGCCGGGTGAAACTACGCAACGTGAGCAGCCGGTTCAGCATGGAGCGGCTAAAGGCAGCGCCTCTGCCGGTATAGGCCACGTGCATGGCCGCCCCGGCGGCGATCGTCTCGCCCGAACAGAGCGCGGCGTCCCGCTCCCGCGTCCCGCGTCGGGTCCGGCTCATCGCCGAGGCTAAGGAATCCGCCGCACCTTCTTTACCGGCGATTGCCTCCCCGCCGCGCCTCGCGCACCCTGGGCCAAACAACGCCTGGAGTTCCGCCCCCATGAACGGCGCCGAAAGCCTCGTGCACACGCTGCTGAAGAGCGGCGTCGATACCTGTTTCGCCAACCCTGGCACCTCCGAAATGCACTACGTCGCTGCTCTCGACCGCGTCCCCGGCATGCGCTGCGTGCTCGGCTTGTTCGAGGGGGTGGTGACCGGCGCCGCCGACGGTTATGCGCGCATGGCGGGAAAACCAGCGGCGACACTCCTGCACTGCGGACCAGGCCTCGCGAACGGCCTCGCCAACCTGCACAACGCGCGACGCGCCAACACGCCGATCGTCAATATCCCAGGCGATCAGGCCACCTATCACCGCCCACTCGACGCGCCGCTGACCGCGGATACCGAGGGTTGGGCGCGCGGCGTCTCCGCCTGGGTACGCACTGCGACATCGTCGCGCACGGTGGGCGCCGACGCCGCCGCAGCGGTGGCCGCGGCGCGCACATCGCCAGGACAGATCGCCACGCTGATCCTGCCCTCCGACACCTCGTGGGATGAAGGCGGCGAGGTCGCCGAGGCCCTGCCGGTGCCGCCGGCGGCCGCCAGCGCGCCGAGCCAGATCGATGAACCGGCACGGGTACTGCGCCAAGGCGGCGCCGGTGTTCTTCTGCTGCTCTCTGGTACCGGCCTGTCGGAACGAGGGCTGGCCTACGCACACCGCATCGCCGTCCACACCGGTTGCCGGGTGATGGCGGGCGGCTCCAACGCGAAGACCGCGCGCGGCCAGGGCAGGCTGTCGGTCGACCGTGTACCCTATGTCGTCGACGCAGCGGTAAAGGCGCTGAGCGGCACCAGGCACCTGATCCTCGCTGGCGCAAAGAAGCCGGTCACGTTCTTCGCTTATCCCGGCAAGGTGCAGACGTCCGTCCCGCCGGACGCCGAACTGCACGTACTCGCACGACCGGAACAGGACATCGTCGACGCGCTTGGTCGCCTTGCCGAGGCAATCGGCGCACCGAAAACGCCCGGGCCCGATAACGGCGTGCGCCCGGAGCCTGGCCGCGGTGCGATCACACCGGAATCGGTCGCCGCAACGCTGGGCGCGCTGATGCCGGAGGGGGCTGTGATCGCCGATGAATCAGTGACCTTCGGCCGCGGCTTCTTTCCGCTGACCAAAGCGGCGCCGCCACATGACTGGCTGAACGTGACCGGCGGCGCGATCGGCGGCGGGCCGCCGCTCGCCACGGGTGCAGCGATCGGTGCGCCGGGACGGCGGGTGATCAACCTGCAGGCGGACGGCTCGGCAATGTACACTGTTCAGTCGCTGTGGACGCAGGCTCGCGAGCGATTGGACGTAACGACGATCCTGCTGTCGAACCGAAAATACGCGATCCTGTTGGGCGAACTGGCGAATGTCGGAGCCAATCCGGGGCGCACGGCGCTCGACATGCTCGATTTGGGAAATCCGGACATCAATTGGGTGCAGCTGGCCAATTCGATGGGTGTGGAAGGCGCGCGTGCTGATAACGCGGAAACGCTGGCCGATCTGCTCGGCCATTCGCTGCGGCGGAACGGCCCGTTCCTGATCGAACTGCTGACCTGATCATCGCCACACAGGACGGCATGCCGGGCAGCGTCGATAGCGGCTTCCACCGCGATACCGACGTGTGAACCGCTCCGACGCCCGGGCCCGACTTTGTCCTGATCGTCCGAGCGTTTCTGTCCGCGGCCACGGCGGCGGGCGAAGCAGGCCAGCGGCCTGCGATCGCGCTGCAGTTGCAGGAGATCGATCGGCAGAATGGCGTTACTCGGTCCGCACGATCCCGACGAAATTGGGCCTCTCGGCTTGACGAACCTGTTCGCCCGGCGCGGTCAGATCACGCCACCGTCGAGCGGCATGACAATCACCGCGAATCTGGAAACGTTGTCGTTCCGTCGACCGCGCCAGCCGTGGCGACCGCCTCAGGTGCGGTACTGACAGCGAGGAGCCACTGCAGTTTCTGCAAGGTTTCTGCACCATCCGCGGGCGCGGTCGCGATGGCAGCGACCGCCGCGAGAGCCAGCGCGATGTAGACGAGGTGGTTGTCGGACCTAGCCGCCATCGCGCCCTCCAGCATCAAATGGCAGCTGCCATATGGCAGCGAATATGATGTGAGTCTGTGACCCGCGTCACCAGCCGTTTCGGCAACAATCGTGCCGCACCGCGTAACCGTCCCCTTACTCGGCCAATCCGTTCCCGGTTCAACAAACAGGACGCGGGGAGGCTGGCAGGTGTTCACGCGTCCAATCGCCCTGCGCCACGAGATGCTTCGGGATGGCATTGCCACACTCGCCACCGCAGCGCTACCGACGAGACCTTCGCGCGCCGCCAATACCCCGTCGATGGTCGATGCTTTCTCCGTGGCGAATTTCCAGGGGTTCCGGCATACCTACCTGACGCCGACGATCAGGCAGAAGACCGGCATTGACATGAAATAGGCGGGCAGCTCCGGCCCGCCACCGCAATGACAAATGCCGTCTTGGCGCAAGGGCGGGCCGGGCTTCTTTTTGGTGTTCCTGAAAGACCTCGACTTGACGAACATGGTCGCTGCAGACACCAAGTCCGACCCGCTCTGCCCTGCACGCGAAACGGGAATCCCCAACCAGACACTGTTGGGCACGGAATACAACGAGTTCGACAGCGATTGCTCGCTTTGGTGGTCACGCGTTCAATCAAGCCGCCCTCGCCCTGCATCGACAGGACAAGAAGAGGACCCCCGCTTTCGCGGCGACCCCGGAATTGAGGGGTGATCCTTATCTCACGCTGCTCGACTTCGGCGATCAGATTCCAACCGCGGTGCGATCGGCTCGAGGGTTCGCCAACGCAGCATGACTGCGACGCTCCCGCCGCTCGGGCGGCAAAAACGCACAACCGGTTAGCAGACAGACAACGGATTGCGAACGCGGGCACGTGATGGTAATGGGTTACTTAACAATTTTGCAGGAGAGGCGTCAGCTGGAAGATCTAGATCCATTGCGCTGGGAGTAACCCTGGCCGCTGTGGCAGTCAGCAGGCGAGCAACCGAGAAGAAAAGGACGTTTTGCCCAACGCATTGCAACTCTACAAACCGACAACAGGAGGAGGCGACGATGGCACGAAACGGCACAATCTTGCTCGCGGGAGCAGCACTGGCGGCTATGACCTTGATCAGCTCCGGTACTCCCGGCTGGTGCGACCCAGAACTTGATCAGGCACTCACGAGTCCTAACAACTGGCCGATGTATGGCCGCGATTACACGAACGATCGCTACAGCCCGCTGAAAGAGATTGACACACAGAATGTTGGCAACCTCAAGCTTGCCTGGGCCTTCCAGCTCGGCACTCTCGAAGCGCAGGAAGCGTCGCCTATCGTGATCGACGGCACGCTCTATGTGTCGAGCTCATCGGGGCCGGCACATGTCTTCGCGCTCGACGCAGCAACCGGCCAGATCAAGTGGCAGTACGACCCGAAGATTGCCGCTGACGTCGCGCCCGAGGTCTGTTGTGGACTTGACAGTCGCGGCGTCAGTTTTGCCGATGGCAAGATCCTGTTTTCGACGCTCGACGGTCATCTTGTGGCGCTGGACGCGAAAACTGGTAAGGAAGCCTGGAAGACCAAGGTCGTCGATTACAAAGATGGCGCCGCGATCACCTCCCCACCGGTGATCGTCAAGAACATGGCGATTGTTGGCTACGCGGGCGGCGAATATGGCATGCGTGGCGCGTTGCAGGCCTTCGATCTCTCAACCGGCAAGCAATTATGGAAGACATGGACCATACCCGGCCCCGGTCAGCGCGGTAACGACACCTGGAAAGGTGACAGTTGGAAGCACGGCGGCGGCAATGCGTGGCTGGTCGGCTCCTATGACCCGAAGTCCAACACCGTGTTCTACGGCACCAGCAATCCCGGCCCGTGGAACGCCGCGGTGCGCAGCACCGGTACCTCGAGTTACGGCAAGCTTACCAATGCCGGAAGCTCTGCGACCCTGGCCATTGATCCGGACAATGGCAAGATCAAATGGGAAATCCAGTCCACTCCAGCGGATGCCTGGGACTACGACGGAGTGAATGAGCTTGTGCTCGGCAACGTGCAGATCGATGGGCGCGAGATGCCGATTTACATGAAGGCCGACCGCGACGGCTTCTTTTTTGTTGCCAATCGCGATACCGGTAAGCTGCTCTCGGCGGAGCCGTTTGTGCCGGTGAACTGGGCCAAGAGCTTCGATGCGGCCGCCGATCGGCCGATCGAAAACCCAGCAGAGCGGCCACGAATGGACTATAAGGCCACCGACATCTGCCCCGCCTGGATGGGCGGCAAGAACTGGCAACCGATGTCGTACAATCCAGAAACGGGCCTTGCTTATATCCCGGCTAACAATATGTGCCAGACGATGCAGGCCACCAAGGCAGACTATCACCGCGGCATGTTTTACCTGGGAAACGACGTCTCGGTGCAGCCAGGGCACGGCGGCTACCTTGGACAGCTCCTCGCCTGGAACCCGGTGACCCAGAAGGCGGCCTGGACCATAAATCGGCCGCTGCCTTGGAACGGCGGCACGATGACGACCGCCGGTGATCTGGTGTTCCAAGGCGACATTGCGGGCGTCTTTCACGTTTATAACGCGAGAACCGGAGCGGAGTTGTTCCACAAGTACCTGGGCAGCGGAATTATCGCCGGTCCAGTCACGTTCGCGGTCGGTGACAAACAATATGTCGCCATCCTGACCGGCCGCCCTGTTGGCCCGCCGGCCTACATGGGCGAGGTCGGAAAGAAGATCCTCGCTGCGACGCCGCAAGGTGGCACCTTGTTCGTGTTCTCGCTGTAGAGCGCGGCTGCTGGCGGGCGGACGATACGAATGTTTCGACTGGGTGTCGTCGTTGTCCTTCTGGCTCTGCTGCGGCCGCTGACTTGCGCCGCAGCAGCTCCGCTGCGGCTCTGTGCCGACCCCGACAATCTGCCCTTCAGCAGCAGTACCAATGCTGCGGCTCCAGGCATCTATATTGAACTTGGGCGGGAGATCGCTGCGTCACTTGGGCGCCCGTTCGAGGCGGTGTGGGCGCCCACAGAAGCCGCGGCGCGCGAGATCCACCAGACCCTGCTCGCTGGACGCTGCGACGCCTTCATCGGCGTTCCAGACAGTCCCGACTTCATGCCGTCCTCACTCATTCTCTCCAAGCCGTTATTGACGGTCGGCTACGCCCTTGTGATTCCGCGTGGCTCGACGGTACGAGGAGTCGCCGATTTGTACCGTAAGCGTGTTGCTGTGCAATTCTCCACGCCGCCGCAAGACCTGCTTGCAGAGTATGATGAAATCACAATGGTCACCGTCGACTCGCCGCGCGAAGGGCTCGACGATTTGGCGAGGGGTACGGCAGATGCCGCCATTCTATGGGGACCGTCGGTGGGGTGGATCGACCACACGAATCGAGACCACCTCTATCGTGTGGTGCCGCTCGCGGACAGCAACATGCACTGGCAGGCGGTGATCGCATTTGCGAGGGATCAAACCAAGTTGCGTGACTCGGTTGATCGCGCCCTCCGCGGCCTCATCAGTTCGCTACAATCGCTGGAAGAGAAATACGGATTGCCCAAAGCCGCGCCGATGCGGATCGCACAATCGCCCATTGAAGATCCCGCGAGCGCGCCTACCGGAGCGGTTGCCTCGCACCGCGCACACTCGATTCAGGAGCACTGATCCCGGTGGCGGCGACAGAGGCGGCGACGAGGACCGTCGTCGTGGCAGAGGCACAGGCGCGTGGGACGCCGCGAGGCCGTCGGCACCGCCGTTGCCTGGGTCCGCCCTCTTCCCACGAGGAGGAGCTTCAGTGGGCCGCCATACGACCGACGGTGCGCCGTAACGCGCCGCCCAGAGCCGCCTGACAGCCGGGAAGCCCATCCGGTCTACGGGATGGCAGTGTCACTTCAATGCGTATTCCACTTCCGGCGTATAGACCGACTGCTCCTTGCCCAGCAGTGAACTGAACAGCGTGAAGTGGCCCACCGTGACGGGCTCGGCACGGAAGAGGTTGTTCGCTTGCACGAAGGCAGCCAGCTTTCCCTCCGCCGCATTGTCGAGCCGCGCCAGTGACACATGTGGCGCGAAACGGCGGCGTTCCGGCTCCAGGCCAATCCGTTGCAGTGCCGTCTCGATTTTGCTTTGCAGCAGGTCGAGCCACTCGTTTCGCTCGACGCCAACCCACAGCGCGGTGCTGCGGCCGGACTTGGCGAACGTGCCGACACCGGCGAGCGTGAGTTCGAAGCGACGCGCCTTCAGGGCAGTCAACGCATGGTCGATGTCTTCGGCACGAAAGGCTGGCGTTTCGCCGATGAAGCGCAACGTGATGTGATAGTTGTCAGGCGGCGCCCATTTAGCGCCCGGAATGCCGGCGCCGGACAGCATCGCCACACGCTGGCGCAGCTCCCACGGCAGGTCGATGGCGACGAACAGCCTCATGCCGCATGTGCCTCCGCGAGCAGCTGATCGACCAGAGGCAGCAGCCGCGCAACCTCGACACGGACGCCCTTGGCATTGGGGTGCAGACCATCGGCCTGGATCAACCCCGGGACCTCTGCCACGCGTTGCAGGAAGAATGGATCGTAGAGGACGCCCGGCCGCTGCCCGAGTTTGTCGAACACTGCGCGGAACCGGCGCTCATAGTCGGAGCCGAGATTTGGCGGTGCGTACATCCCGCTCAGGAGCACCGGGATGTGGCGCGTCTGCAGCCGGTCGAGGATGGCGGTCAGGTTGGCTCGCATGTCGTTCGGATCGACCCCACGCAGGCCGTCATTCGCGCCAAGCTCGACGAGCGCCGCGTCAGCGCCGCCCGCCAGCACCCATTCAAGCCGCGCGCGTCCGTCGGCCGTGGTATCGCCCGAGACAGCGCCATCGATGATCTGAACGTCATGGCCTTGGGCGCGCAGCGCGTCCTGCAACTGCGCCTCGAAGCTTTCCGCGTGCGGCAGGCCATAGCCGGAAGAGAGCGAATCGCCAAGGACCAGCAGGCGGATCGGGGCGGCGCAGGCACGGTGCAGCGGCAGAAGCAACAAGCCGAGCGCCAACAGCATATGGCGGCGTCCGGCCCTCATGATGGCCGCACGCGGCCGCGCACGGGGGTGCGCCAGACCGGGAGCTGGATTGCAACCCTTATCCGCTGCGGCGAGGACGCCATATGCTGCGGCCATGGATGCCATCCCGCCACTTCACTCTTCCACCGGCACCCGAGCGCCGCTGGTGCGCATGAGGAACCTCTCTCTGACCGTGCCTTCCACCGCTGGGCCGGTCAACATCCTGCGCGGTATCGATCTTGATATCGCAGAGGGCGAAGTGGTCGGCCTCGTCGGACCGTCCGGGTCGGGCAAGACCAGCCTCCTCATGGTGCTGGCCGGCCTGGAACGCGCCACCGCGGGCCACGTGCAGCTCGCCGGCCAGGATGTCACGGCGCTCGATGAAGATTCACTCGCGCGCCTACGCCGCACCCATATCGGCATCGTTTTCCAGGCGTTCCACCTGATTCCGACCATGACGGCGCTGGAAAACGTCGCGGTGCCACTGGAACTTGCGGGACGCCCCGACGCCTTTGCCCGCGCCAGCACCGCACTCACATCGGTCGGCCTTGCCCACCGCCTGACCCACCTGCCGGGCCAGCTGTCGGGCGGCGAGCAGCAACGGGTGGCACTGGCGCGCGCCTTTGCTCCGGAGCCCCTGCTGCTGCTGGCCGATGAACCCACCGGCAGCCTGGACCAAGCCACGGGCACCACGGTCATGGATCTGCTGTTTGCCATGCGCGCCGCCGCCGGTACCACACTGTTGCTGGTCACGCACGACGCCGACCTTGCTGCTCGCTGCGACCGCCACGTTCACTTGGCCGATGGCCGCGTCGTACAACCGGTGGCCGCATGATCCTGGCTTTTCGCCTCGCCCGCCGCGAATTGCGTGGCGGCGCGCGTGGACTGTGGGTTGTGCTGCTCTGCCTCGCGCTCGGCGTGGCGGCGATTGCCGCCGTCGGCACGTTGCGCGCGGCGATCAACCGCGGACTGATGGCGGACGGCCGCCAGATCCTCGGCGGCGACCTGCAGATCGATGGCGGCTCGCAGCCCGTGCCGGCGACGCTACGGGCATGGCTGCGGGCCCGCGGCGCGACGCTGTCCGACATCGTGCAGATGCGCTCGATTCTAGTAGCGCCGTCCGGCCAGCGGCAACTGATCGAACTCAAGGCGGTCGACGCTGCATGGCCGCTGGTCGGTGCACCGGTGCTGAGCCCGCCCCAACCTTTGGTGCAGGCGTTGGCGGAACGTGACGGGCACTACGGATTGCTGGCAGAGCAGGTGGTGCTCGACCGTCTCGGGCTTCACCCGGGCGACAGCGTGCGCCTGGGCAACGCCACGTTCCGGGTCACCGGCACCGTGGTCAGCGAGCCTGACCAGGTTGCGACACCGGCGTTCCTCGGGCCGCGTGTGCTGATTTCCGCTGCCGCGTTGCCCCGCACCCGCCTGATTGTACCTGGCTCGATTGTTCAATATGCACTACGCCTGACGCTGCCGAACCCGGATGCCGCACCGGCATTGGCGACCGACCTGCGCGCGGCGTTTCCCGACACCGGATGGCGCATTCGTGATCCTCACGACGCGGCGCCCGGCGTGACGCGGTTCATCAACCAGACCGGGCAGTTTCTGACACTCGTCGGCCTGACCTCGCTGCTCGTAGGCGGGATTGGCGTGGCGAATGGCGTGCGTGCGTGGCTGGATGCGCGCTCCCGCACCATCGCCACGCTGCGCTGCCTCGGCGCGCCGGCGCGGTTGTTGTTTTCGGTCTGCCTGATCCAGGTGATGGCGCTGGTCTGCGCCGGCATCGTCGCGGGGCTGATTGTCGGCGCCGCGCTGCCCATGGCTGCCATGGTACTGCTCCGCGACGTGCTGCCGGTGCCACCGGTGCCGGGCCTCTATCTCATGCCGTTGGCGATCGCGTGTGCTTACGGCCTGTTGACCGCGCTGGTCTTTTCGTTGTGGCCGCTTGGCCGCGCCGCGCGCATACCGGGCGCAGCGCTCTTCCGAGACGCGCTGATACCCGAACACGCGGCGCCCGCAGCAGGGTTGATCGGTGCCACCGTCGTGCTCGCTGCGGTACTGATCGCGCTGACCATTGCGGTGACGCCCGACCGCCATTTCGCGAGCTGGTTCTGTGCCGGTGCTCTGGCAACGCTCGTGCTGTTTCGCGTGGGAGGCAGCATCGTTGTGCGCCTTGCCCGCGCACTGCCGCGCCTGTCGCCAGTCTGGCTCCGCCTCGGGCTTGCCAATCTGCACCGCCCCGGCAATGCGACAACGCTGCTGTTGGTCTCAGTCGGCCTCGGGCTGTCTACCCTGGCCGCGGT
>JASHQG010000687.1 GCA_030037665.1 Acetobacteraceae bacterium | reverse complement strand
GATCTTTCTGCCCTGGTCATCGGTGCGGCCTGAGCGGGCGATGCCGACCCTGTTGTCACGGCAGATGGCAGGGTCGACCTTCGTGCTGGTCTGCAGTCCGAAGCCAACACGGTCCGATCGCCATCCCCCGAACCACGTCGCGTCGAAAACCTTACAGCGGATTTCTCAATCGATCAGATCGACACTGGTGAGGACGGTCGACCCGTGATCGATCCGGGCCGCATCGATTCAATCGCTTATCGCTCCCAGGCGCGGCTCTCTCTTTGAGTTTGTTGGTACGACTCCTGAGCGCGACTGGGAACCCTCTGAACTGCGCGACGAACCCGCGTGCAATGCTGGGGGCAGACCGCTGTCGGGGCCTGCTCATTTCTCGTCCGCTTTCCGGCCCGTCCAGCCGTCGGCGAGTTTGTCCAGCACCCTGGCGGCGAGCAGGAGCAGGTCGATCTCGAGAGGTGTCAGCACCCGTTCCATGGCCGCGCGGATCGCTTGATCGCGCCGATCACCCTCTGCACGCATCAGCACCAGCGCCTTCGCCGTTGCCTCGAGACGATGCTCGCGCGCATCGTTGGGATCGCGTTTGCGCGCCAGCAATTCTGCGGCTTCGAGATCCGCCAGAATTCGCGTCAGTGACTGCGGCCGAATCCCGAGCCGGTCGGCCAGGGCGCTCGCCGACATCGGGCCGCTGCGGCGCAGGATGCCGAGAGCGGTGAGCCTCATCGGCGTCAGCTCGCCTTTGGGCATGCTTGCACTCAGCAGCCGCCCCATCCGTGTGATGCTGCGGCGCAATTCCGTCGGCGCCATGGCGGTGTCCACAGACGCGCGCGATGATCGAGCCATAGTCACCTACTTAACGCATCCGTATTATGAGCACAATCCATGTTACCCGAAATGGAAGAAATCTGCAGCATTGGAGAAGTGGTCTTGGCGGGCAATACGAAAATTGATACGCTGATACGTACTATTTCAGGACGCGGGGAGAACGCGTATGGCCGATTTTGGGTCTGACGAAGCTGCCATTAGGCTGCGCGGCCGGGTGTTGCTCAGTCTGGCGGTTGTCGTTGCGGTCGGCTTGGCAGGTGCATTCATCCTCGGACGGAGTACGATGCAGAGGGGGCCGAGCGGGGCTGCCGAGGCTCGTGCGGCACGTTTCGCCGCGCTGTTGCAATCGCTGGATCTCGACGCAGAGGAGCGGGCTCGCGCCGATCACCTCTTCGCCGAGGCACGAAGGCATACAGAAACGATTAGCGACCCCAACAGCCGGGGTGTTGCGTACCGCGCGCTGATGCGTCAGGCGATGACGACGTTGCGCGAGACGCTCAACCCTGATCAACGCGTCGTGCTTGACCAGGCGCGGGCGCGCGAGGCGACGGCGGAAGCAAGCGGCGAACGCGCCGAGAAGGCCCGGCTCGATCGATTCGTCGCTTCGCTGGCGCTGAACGCCAAGCAGCGGGTGATTGCCGTGCCGCTCTTGGCACAGGCGGCCGCCGCGGCCGACGCCGCGGACATTGGCAAAGCCGACAATCTCGACGCGGGATATCGCTGCGCGTTCTTTACGCTGGAGTCCACGCTCAACGCTGGGCAGAGAGCGAAGCTCGATGCCGCGCGCCGCGCTGGCGCAGTGCAGACACTGCCGTGACCATCGACGCCGACGGCAAGCGCTCACGCTGAACCAAATGGCTCACCGCCCCCGGCTTGCCGCCGCGACCCAGCTCGGCGTCGTGCGAATCGACCGAACCATCTGATCGCATCTGAGCACCCAAACACCCCCGCAGGAACTGACGCCCTTTTGCCAGGGTTCACTGCGTCGCGGCCCGGCAAGGCGTGGGGACGCTCTCGATCGATGAATTGCCCGGATTGGCATGGCCGGACGACGACGGCGATCTTGGCCTTCTGGCGATCCGGCACTCAATCGCGGTCCACAGCGTACATGCCGATAAGGCCACCGGCGAGGAGGACGACAATGGGAAGAACGCCCGCGGTCTGCGAGCGGAAAAAGGCCGTCGTGGCGCCGATCAAAAGCGGCGCCAGCCATGCCGTAGTCGCAGCGGACAACGCATGGACACCGATCCGCGAGCTGGATGCGGGGTTGCCGGTGACGAGGTCACTCGCCGACTTCGTGCCAACCAACGCACCGGATCCCAGAATTGCCAGGGCGAGATAGAGAACGGCAACCAGCGATCCGGGCAACAGCAGTGCGAAGAGGCGCTTACCCAGCCGGGCCAGCAACCAGACGCACAAAAAACCGATCCCGATTCCGATCACGCGACGCGGGCCGAGTACGACGTCGAGTGCTCCGGCGAGAATGGCGCCCAGCGCGCCGCCCAGCGCCAGCAGCATCGCGACCGCAAGGCGCTCGGGTTCGCTGGCCCTGATCGCGCCTGCCGCGAAGATGCCGCCGAACTGCATCAGGGCCATCACACCGTCCACGTAGGCGGTACGCGCGACCAGGAGACCGACCCCGGCGCGATCGGATCGGATCCGACGCACGGCCCCGGCCAACTCACGCAGTGCTTGGCGCGGGGCGCCCTTCACCAGGATCTCCGATCCCGGCGCGTCCGGCGTCCAGGCCAGTAACGGCAGCGCGGCAATCACCAGAAGCGCCGCAACGAGTGGTCCGGTGCCCCGTTGCGCTGCGAAGGGCACGCCAGCTGCTTGCGGTAACAGCAAACCACAAAAGACAACGCCCAGCACCAGCACGGTCGAGATATTGCCAGCGGCAAGCGCCGTCGTGGAGAGTCGCGAGGCGATTGTTGCCCCCGCCGGTGCTGGCGACATCGAGTTGCGTATCAGCTCACCATACCCGCAGAGAATGTTGAGGAGGGCTACGATCATAAGCCCGCCGTTGCTCGCGATCGGGCCTCCCGGCTTGACCCACCAAAGTGCCGCGAGCAGCGGGACCATCAGAACCGTCGCCGCGATGAGGAACGGCTTCCTGCGCCCGTTTCGATCGAGCCAGATGACAAGAACCGGCAGGGTCATCGCCATCGCGAGCCCGCCCGCGACAGTGTAGCGGGCAAAACGAATCTGCACCGCGAGGGGATTATCCGTCATGCTGGTCGCGATGTATGGCAGGAAGACAAAAGTGCAGATGGTCAAGAGGTACGGCAGTCTTCCTGCTTCCCACAGGATCCATCCCCAGGCGGCCAACGAGAGTGGCCGCGTTCGCGTCACGATGCTGTTTTGTTGTGCGCGATGCGCGGACCTGATGCTCATGAGGCCTC
>JASHQG010000686.1 GCA_030037665.1 Acetobacteraceae bacterium | reverse complement strand
CCGGGCGTCCGGCACTCAGCGCGTCTCGGTGCGGAAGGCGTGGCGCCCCAAAGCGTACTGTGGCGAGGGACACGTCCGCGCGCCCCCATCCCTGCCACGGCATCTCGCGTGTGATACCGCTCTTTCAGCGTGCGAGATTGGTGGTCGAGATTGGTGGTATGGACGGGCAATGGACTGCGCCGTCGAGATTGTGGAAGCCACCAGGGGTGACGCGCCGGCCATTGCCGAAATCCATCTGATCGCCCGGCTGGTGGCGATGCCCTACCTCGCCCGGCCGCATACCGACGATGAGACGCACGCGTGGTTCGCGGGGTCTGTTGGCGATCGGCCCGCGGCCTGGTGGGTCGCCCGGCGAGGCCATCGGGTGATCGGCTACATGGTCATCGACGGCGAGGAGCTCGATCATCTCTATGTTCATCCGGACAGTCAGGGCCAAGGTGTCGGGACCGCCCTGCTTCACAAGGCTTTCGGCCTGAGCCCGCGCCGCATTGTGCTCGCGACGGCTCAGCGGAACGCGCGCGCCAGGGCTTTTTACGAAAAGCACGGCTTCCGCGCGACCGACTTCACGGAAGGAGACAACGAGGAGCGGGAACCCGACGTGTACTACACCTGGGAGCCACCACGATGACGGCGCTGGGCCGGCAGCTTCGAGGGCGACCGCTGCGGCGCCCGCCGGAATGTGCCTTGCGCGGGTGCTGATCGCCGGCGCACGCGACCAGGCGACCTCACGCGCGATCGTTCAGACGGAACCATCCAACGCCCGCGTTAAAGCCGCAACGGACAGCGGGACCGCCGTGCAAGCTCAGTAGACCAGTCGCACACCAACCAGGCAAAGTGTGACTGCCAGGATCGGCCGCAGCACAAAGTCCGGCACCCGGATCGCCAGATAGCTGCCGAGGATAATCCCGGGAATGGAGCCGGCGAGCAGGGATCCCAGCATGATCCAGTTCACCGTGCCCATCCACCAGTGCCCGACCCCGGCAATCAGGGTCAACGGTACCGCGTGAGCAATGTCGGAGCCGACGATCCGCGCCATCGACAGCTCTGGGTACAGCAAAAGCAGCACCGTCACGCCAATCGCACCGGCACCGACCGAGGAGATCGTCACCAGGACGCCCAGCAGCGCACCGGTCAGGATTGTAAGGGCTGCCACCAAGCGCGGTGGATGGCTTTCCAGCCGGGTGCCCACCAGCACGAGGATCTGACGGCGGGCCAGAAGCGCGATGGCGGTGAGCAGCAGCATGGCACCGAGGACGGTGTTGATGAACCGCGCCGTCCCCGCTCCCGCCAGCTCATGCTGGGACAGCAGCAACAGCACCAAGGAGGTCGCCGGCACGCTCCCAAGCGCGAGGCGACCGACGACGCGCCACGCCACCGTGTGATTTGCCCCGTGCACCAGAGTGCCCACGGCCTTCGTGGCCGACGCATACAACAGGTCGGTGCCAACAGCGGTAGCGGGATGCACGCCGAACAGCAGGATCAGGATCGGCGTCATCAGCGCACCGCCGCCCATGCCGGTTTGACCGACCAGCAACCCAACGAGGAAGCCGGAAACCGAGTAGAGCGGCGTGAAACCGTGCATGCATCAATCCGCGCTGCGGTGGTTGCGACCGGATCATACCAGAGGGTCACGTCTCGCCGCAGCAGTTGGCTGTTGCGTGTTCCGGCTGGACCGATTCAGGCCGATGCGCGTCGCCGGCAGTTTCTGGCGCCGCCAGGTAGCGCGGCGCGTCGTTTGCAGCACCTTTGGTCGAGATCGGTCGGGCATGCCGGACATATTGATGTTCGTGGCGACGCGCCTTTATCCCCCCTCTGACCTCGCTCGCGCAATTCCTGACGCGGTTTCCTGAAGCGGTTTCCGGACGATGATTCGTGCTGGTCGCACCTCGAGGCGATGCGCTGGCCACATGGTCCGGTGCGCGGCACGTGCGGAACCGTCCGGGCGGCGCGGAAATGCGGACGAAGGCACGATCGCCCGTGCAAGGCGTGCAGAGCCAAATTCACCGCGGCCTTCGGAAACCCGCTGGAGGTGACGCACCTCCTGTTGCGGACATGACTCATGACGCTTTACCTGCGGTCCGTGTTCGGGGAGGGGCTGTCCCGCATTGTGCTCGCCCGGCATATCGGCAGCGGCCAAAAAGACCGCATGGTCCCTTGGGCAGCCGGTCCGCGCCATGATGGAAGGCAAGTCCGTTCTGTTGCGCGGCATCGTGGAAGCGGACGAAAGCTAAGCCGGCGGACGCCACCCGCGCGACCCAAAGTCAATGCGTGACGATCACGCCAACCAGCCGAAGGGGCGCTGCGGGCTGGCGGTGTGGCGGGTCAAGTTAGCCATAGATCGGGCCAGCCCGAGCAGCGCCGCGCAGACCACGACGATCCCTCGGATTTCTGTCAGAACACTGCCGCGGTTTTCCGGAGCACCTCATTCAGTGCGGCGGGTCCAGTTCAACGATCTTCCAATCGCCCGGCTGCACCATGCACCAATTGACGGTCGCATGGCTCAGCTTGGTTCGGTCAACGTTGAACCGCGTGGTGTAATCCAGTGTGCGACAGGGAAGGCCGCGCGCCGTGAAGTTGCGGACCAACTTGATCTCGCCGGCGTTCTTCGAATGCGGGTTGCGCCACCGCTCAATTGTACCAATCGGACGGCCCTCATAAAGCCGGGCTGCGGCAGCATGGATTCGTGCCACATCGCCTCGCGTGAGACCCGGCCATGCGACGTCGTTATTCAGAAGCGTCTGACCGAGCGTCCCGTGTGCCACAGTGACGATGACGAATGCTGCCGCCATGAAGCGCAGGCATGTCGGAAGCGAGAGCCGCAATCGGGGCATAAACACCTACCTTGGTCCAGAGACCGTCCGCGTCGCCGCAGGCAAAGAAGTTCCGGGCAGCGACATCCGAAACAAGGTCGTTCGTGAACCAGCACCGGCGCCATTGCATTGATCTGGGTCAAGACGCTACGGAGCGACAACGAGCTACCGCCCTTCTCCCAAACCGGTGCATCCGGAATGGAACCTTGACCGTTGCCAGGATGCGCCATCGGAGAGGGCGTGTTCATCCCAGAGGCCAAAGTCCGCCGCAGGTCCATTCCCCGGCACCACGCGGATGAATGGTCACACTCGTCGTCCCGCCTCAGCTTCGGCTTGCGGCGTCGAGTAACGGGCGCGGGCAGCGCGCATGGCGCGGTTCACGAGGTAGTCGCAACGGCGGGCTGCATCCGCGAAGATCCGAAAGGGAGGCGACCGCTGTAGCTCAATAGAACACTTTGTCCCGCACATGAGCGTGTCTCGACGTCGAGCTGATCGAATCGACCGACCCGATCGATCACGGCATGGGTCATCCAGCAGAGGACGAAGATCCCGACAATGACGGATCCGATTGCACCGACCTCACCGTGCAAGCGCCCGAGGTCATATGATCATCCGCGCCTTGCCGTACTCGGATCTCAGTCCGGATGGCGTCCACTGAACCTCGATCGAGGCGGATAGACAGAAGACGATCGCGTTTCACCCCGACCGGGGCCAGTTGAACGCGACCACCAACGTCCCGCAAAATACCGAGGATACCAACAGTGTCTGTGCGAGCATCGATGGCAGCGTCATCATCATCGCTCGTCGAAGATGCCTCTCATTGTTGTCGGTAGCCTTGGTGATGTCGGGGCTCCGGGCAGTTTTCCGTCGCTATTGAGGTTCCCGTAGGAGCGGCATTTGTCCGCAATGGGTCCGTGCTCGGCAACCTCTGTCAGGAGAAACCAGATTCTAGCCGGATGCAGGGGTACGTTCGGATCAT
>JASHQG010000685.1 GCA_030037665.1 Acetobacteraceae bacterium | reverse complement strand
CTTGTCGCCGGCAACGCCGTGATCGAGGCAACAACGTTCCTCGCCATCGTTGCGGGCACCGTCGCTGGTGGTGCGCTGATCCTGTTCAACTATGGAACCAGGCTGGTCAGTGCAACCGGCCTGGCGCTTTCACTGCTTGGCTTGTTGGCCGCTTCGTACGTCCCGCCGGTCCCAGCCGCCGATCCCTCGCTCAGCATCTCGGCCAACATATTCGGCGAGACCTGGCGTGTCGTCCGCCGCGCAGCCGCAATCCGCCCGATCTGGCTGTCGGTGCTCGGCCTGTCCTGGTTCTGGACGATGGGCGCCACGCTGATTACCGAGTTCCCCATTGTCGCCCGCGACACGCTGCACGGCGGCGGCAGCGTGCTGACGCTCCTCTTGACGGTATTTGCGGTCGGCGTCGGTGTCGGTTCGATGCAGTGCGCGCGCCTGCTGCATGGCGAAGTCTCGGCCCGACTGGTTCCGTTCGCCGCGTTGGGCATTTCGGTGTTCTGTTGGGATTTTGCGTCGGCGGCTCACGGCGCCGGCATGATCGAAAGCGCGGGTGTTGCGCTCACCACCTGGTCCGGTTGGCGCCTGCTCGTCGACCTGTTTTTATTGGCCGCGTGTGGCGGCATGTTCTCGGTGCCACTTTACGCGATCATCCAGGACGCCGCCGCGCCGGCCGAGCGCTCCCGCATGGTCGCGGCCAACAACATCATGAACGCCGTGTTCATGGTCGCCGGGGCCGCTGCTGTTGCCGCGCTCGCGGCCTTCGGCCTGCGCGCCCCCGCGGTACTCCGTCTCGCCGCCGCGGCGAACCTGCTGGTGGCCGTCTGGACCTTTCGCATGCTGCCGCGCGAGGTCTATGGCACAATCCTGCGCTGGTACTTCCGCGCCTTCCATCATGTCGAGGTTCATGGCCTGGAGAATTACCGGGCTGCACAGGGCCGCGTGGTGATCGTCTCCAACCACCAATCCTATCTCGACGGACCGCTGATCGCCGCATTCCTGCCGGACAACCCGACTTTCGCGATCCACACGGCACAAGCGGCGAAATGGTATTTCAAGCCGTTTCTCGCCGCTGCCGAAACGTTCCCGGTTGACGTGCAGTCGCCCTATGCGGTGAAGCGCATGGTCGAAGCGGTGCGCGATCACAATCGCAAGCTGGTGATCTTTCCCGAAGGCCGTATTACCCGCACCGGCGCGTTGATGAAGGTTTACGAAGGCGCGGCGATGGTCGCCGACAAGTCGCAGGCGCAGATCGTCCCGCTCAACATCGACGGTTCGCGTTTCAGCCATTTTGGCCGAATGCAGGGACGGCTGCGCCTGCGTTGGTTCCCGCGCCTCGCGCTGCACATCATGCCGCCGGTAACGCTGGCGCCGACGGATGCAACGCTGACGCCGCGCCAGCGTCGAGAGGTGACTGGCCGCGCCTTGCAGGACGCCATGGTCGGTGCGGCGTTTCGCAGTAAAGAGACCGGCCGCACAGTCTTCTCCGCGGTGCTCGAGGCGCGGTTGCTCCATGCCGGACGTATGCTGATCGCCGAGGACACCGATCGCGCGCCGATCAGCTACGACCGGCTGGTGCTGGCGAGCGTGGTGCTCGGCCGCGCGATACGCGATGCCACGGCCGGGGAAACCCACGTCGCGCTGATGCTGCCGAACGCAATTGCCACGCTGGTTTCATTTCTCGGGCTGCAGGCATTCGGCATCGTGCCGTGCATGCTGAATGTTTCTGCAGGAGCCGCCAGCATGCTGGCCGCTTGCCGTGCAGCCCGAGTTCGCACAGTGGTCTGCAGCCGCACGTTTGTCGAAAAAGGCCGGCTGTCGGCCGTGGCAGCGCGCATGCAGGCAGAACTCCGCTTCATCTGGCTGGAAGATGTCCGCGCCGGGGTTAACGCGCGTGCAAAGCTGCAAGGTATCAGAGACAGACGGCAGGCACAGCGGCTGCCAGGCGCGGGCGCTGATCCGGATTCGCCCGCTGTTGTCCTTTACACCAGCGGCTCCGAGGGCGCGCCAAAAGGCGTGGTGCTGAGCCACCGCAACATCCTGGCGAATTGCGCGCAACTCGCGTCGGTGATCGACTTCCACAGCCGCGACATCGCGTTCAACGCTATGCCGATGTTCCACGCATTCGGCCTTACCGGCGGCACGATCCTGCCGCTGGTATCAGGCGTGCGCGCGTTCCTGTACCCGAGCCCCCTGCATTACCGGATAGTGCCGGCGCTGATCTACGACACAGACGCGACAATCTGCTTCGGCACGGACACATTCCTGCGGGGCTGGGGAAATTATGCCAATCCCTACGACTTCTATGCGATGCGCTACATCTTCGCCGGCGCTGAGAAAGTGCAGGAAGACACCCGGCGATTATTCGCCGACCGCTTCGGCGTGCGCATCCTGGAAGGCTACGGCGTGACGGAAACCGCCCCCGTGCTGACGCTGAACACGGCAATGCAATGTCGTTCCGGCACCGCCGGCCGCTTCCTCCCCGGCATCGAGTGGCGATTGGAGCCCGTTGCCGGCATCGAAACGGGCGAGCGGCTCTTCGTACGCGGTCCGAACGTGATGCTCGGCTATCTGCGCGGCGATGCGCCTGGCACCCTCGATACGCCCGCGCATGGCTGGTATGACACCGGTGATATCGTCTCGGTCGACACGGCAGGATTCCTCAAGATCGTCGGACGGGCGAAGCGCTTCGCCAAGATCGGCGGCGAGATGGTGTCGATGGAGGCCGCCGAGGCCTTGGCCATCGCTCTTTGGCCCGATGCCCGGCACGCGGTGATCGGCGTCGCCGACGTGCGCAAGGGCGAGGCGCTGGTGCTGGTGACCACGCGCGAGAGAGCGGCAATCCGCGATCTTCTGTTCTTCGCGCGCGAGCGCGGCGTGCCGGAGTTGATGGTGCCGCGATTGGTCCTGGCGGTGCCATCCATCCCGCTGCTCGCGACCGGTAAAGTGGATTATCCGGCGGTATCGCGGATCGCGGACGAATTGCGAACGGGCGCTCAGCAGGAGGCTGTCGTGCAGTGATCTGGCGAGGCATCGCGGCGGGCCTACTTGCATCGTCAGGCAATCCGCTGTTAGCGGGTGATGCATGATCGCACTTTCCCGCGCCCCTGCCTGCCTGCCGCCCGGCCGACGCGTCTATGCCATCGGCGATATTCACGCCTGTGCCCGGCAGCTTGCCGATCTACACGAAATCGTCGCCGAGGACCTCGCGCGCCGACCGGTTGATTCGGTGCTGCTGCTGCATATCGGCGACTACGTCGACCGTGGTCCCGACACCGCAGGCGTCCTGGACCGCCTGGTGGGTGGCGACCCGGTGGCCGGAGCCGAAACGATCAACATCCTTGGCAATCACGACGACACGATGTTGCATGCGTTGTCGGGGGACAGGGCCGCAGCGACCGATTGGCTGTTCGCCGGTGGCAGGCCCACTTTGGAAAGCTATGGGGTCGGTCCGGAGTCGCCACGGGAGTCGTGGCGCGCGGCGGTGCCCGCGAGCCACTTCGACTTCCTTGAGGGATTGCCGCTGCGCCATCAGGAGGGTGGCTACCTGTTCGTTCACGCCGGCATCCGTCCGGGCGTGCCGCTCGAGCAGCAGTCGCGCGAGGACCTGCTGCGCATTCGTCAGCCGTTCCTTTACACCGAGCGTGACCTCGGTGTGGTCGTGGTGCACGGGCATACGCCCGTGAAAGAGCCGCAGGTGCGGCACAATCGCATCGCTATCGACACGGGCGCCGTGTTCGGTGGATTGATGACTTGCGTGGTTCTCGAGGCCGAGACGATCGGCTTCCTGACGGCCCAACCGGTCGGTGACCCTGTATCCATCGCGCATCGGTGACCTGGATGGTCCGGCTGCGCCGGCCTCCCGCCCATACGCGTCACACAGACCTACCTACGACCGGCGACGCATGTCTCGGGCGGTAGGCGCAGCAGCCACCATGCCTTGGGTACGACGGGTCCGGACCGATCGCGACGACCGGCAATAACGAAGAACACTCCGCCATTCCGCAGACCCTCTGCACTGCTATCGGCGGGCGGCTAAGTCGAACAACGCACCGGTCCCGAGGGCATCGAATGGCCGCTCGATGAATTGTGCGAACACGTCGATGGTGTAGCACCCGACTCCGACGCCATCGCCGCGGATTGACACGCCTCGACCCCAGCCCCATCGTTCCCGGTAATAATGAACCGCGACCCTGATCGCGGGCCAAAGGATACCGGCATCGTCAAGTCAGGGCCGCACCGTGTTGCAAGCGGGGAGAACGGCAATGGCTGAGGCGGCCTATGAGGCGGCTCCGAACCGAGCCGCAGACGGGATTGTTCATGGGCACATCGCCGCACGCATCGACCGGTTACCGGTCACCCGCGTGCAGTGGCAGCTGGCATTGTTGATCCAGGCCACCTGGGGCTTCATCATCTTCGACACCGACGGCATCGGCGCGCGGCTGTTTCCATTCATCTGGCGGCCGATGCACATCATCAACGTCAACCAGTACGCTGTGATCCAGGCGCTGCAGGTTGGCGCAGGGATCCTGCTTGGCGTCTATCTGATGAGTTGGATTGCCGACCGCTTCGGTCGCCGACCAGCCATTCTGCTTGCGACTCTACTTGGCGGATTCTGCATCTGGCCGTTCGCCTACGTAACCGACTTCTGGGGTCTGGTCGCGCTTTCCGTCGTTAGCACACTCGGCGTCGGGGGCATCGTGGCGACGCATTCCGTCTATCTGTCGGAAATGACGCCGCCCACGGCACGCAACAAGGTGCTGCTGGCATCACAGGGCGTCACCGCTCTGGTGGCCGTTGGCGTGAATATGCTGGCATTCTGGCTGATTCCCAGGCATTGGCAGATCTTCCTTTGGATCAGTGCCGTCATCGAGATCGTTGTGCTGTTACCGCTGCTGTTGTGGCTGCTCCCGGAATCGCCGCGCTGGCTGGAGGCGCGTGGCCGGCATGGGGAAGCCGACCGCGCCATGGCCCGGTACGAGCAGCGCGTGATGCAGTACACATCACAGCCGTTGCCGGAACCCAGCCCCGCGGATAATCCGATCGTGATGGCGGGGGCCGGTGCATGGAAGGAGCTGTTCACAAACCCGCTCTACAGGACCCGCACGTGGGTGCTCATCATCACGTGGATGGCGGGCTATGCAGGTCTGATCTATGGCGTTGGCGCGTTCCTCGCCGTCTACATGGTGGATCACGGTTCGTCCGCACATTTCGTGTTCTTTACGATCGCATTGGCCTATGCCGCCCTGTTTGTAGGCTTTCAGGTCAACGCCCGGCTCGGCGAGTCGGTCGAGCGGCGCGACGTCATCGCCTGGATGGCGATTCTATTTGCCGTATGCTGGGTGGTGGCGTGGATGGTGCCCAATCTGGCAGTGATCGCGATCTGCTACATCGTAAGCCGCATCGGCACCGGGTTGTTCCTGTTCAATCTGTATAACTACACCGCCATCGCCTATCCCACGCGCATCCGGGCGACCGCATTCGCATGGACGGATGGCCTTGGACACCTCGGCGCGTGGGCCGGCGTGACGTTGCTCGGCCCGCTCTATCAGTTCGGACCTAACCACCTTGGCTGGATTCTCTGGATCGTGCTGCCCGGCGCACTACTGCCAGCCGTGCTGATTCGCGGGTTCGGCATCAGGCAGTCGGGGGCCGTCTTGGAGCAGGTCTCGTTGTAGCGGTGGTCAGGAGAGCGGTGCGACTTCGATCGTGCTGCGACACATCAGAGGCAGCTCGCCATGATCGTCGGTCACGGCGTCATGCCCGGCCGCGCGGCTGTCCCGGAACGCGACCGAGCCTCTCGCCCACTGAAAACGACAGCAGAACTCAGGGCGTAACGCCCGGAGGATCCATGCATGTCGTCCCTCTCGCCCGCCTTCGCCTGGCCCGCGACCTCCGCCGCGCGCAGCGCCCGGCGAGGTGACCTCAGCGTCCGGTCAATATCCGCTCGACAAGCTGCTTCACGGTCGGAATGAAGCCGTTCGAATAGAACGGGTCCTTGGCAAAGCGGAAGGCGTTGTGCCCACTGAACATCAGATTCTGTTCCAGCGCCTCCGGGGCGTCGCTGGTGTGTGCGATATTCTGCAGCGTCTTCTGAATGCAGAAGCTGCGAGGATCCGGCCGCTTTCCGGTCGAGTGGCTCGCTTCGGCCTGCGCCCAGTTGGAGAACCGGCATTGGCTGAGGCAGCCCATGCAGCCGACCTGGTCCGTCAGAAGTTCCTTGGCCTTCTCCGGAGTGACAAAGATCAGCGTGGAATCCGGCGTACGCAACGCTTCCACGAAACCTTGGGTTTCCCAACCACGCGCACGCTCCAGATCGGCCGGCGTCAGATAGACGACGCGCTTGCGTGGACCGACGCCGTATTCTGCCACATGTTCTCCGACCGGTTCCGTGGTGAAGGCCACCTGCCGTTCATTGCGGTCGCGCAATTCCCGGATGAACCCGTTGTTGACGGCGCTGGAATAGAAGCCCGTCGGACTGAAGCGGTTGAGGAACACATCGCCTTCCTGCAACGTTCGCAGCTTCTGCTTCCACGCGTCGCCGATCGGACTTTCCTTGGTGAGCAGCGGGCGGGTGCCGAATTGGAAGGCGATCGGACCGAGATCCGGATTGTCGATCCAGTCCTCCCATTCCTCCAGCCACCAGACGCCGCCCGCCATGATGATCGGCGTACGGTCGAGGCCAAATTCCCGCATCAGCTTGCGCAGAGCCAGCACGCGCGGGAACGGATTTTCCGGCTTGGTCGGATCCTCGCTGTTGGACAGGCCGTTATGCCCGCCAGCGAGCCAGGGATCTTCGTAAACCACGCCACCCAGCAGCGACGCAGCCTTCGAATAGGCACGCTTCCAGAGCGCATTGAACGCCCGCGCCGACGAAATGATGGGATAGTAGTAGACGTTGAAGCGCTGTGCGATGTCCGAGAGACGATAGGGCATGCCGGCGCCGCAGGTGATGCCGTTGACGAGGCCCTTAGCCTGCTCCAGCACCTCAGTGATGATGCGCTCCGCGGCGCCCATCTCCCACAGAATGTTGGCGTGGATTCGGCCTGTGCCGCCGGCAAGGTCCCAGGCACGCCGCGCCTGCGTCAGGGCGCCCTTGATCGCGTAAGCGACGAGTTCCTCATGCCGCTCCGTACGTGTGCGGCCGTTATAGAGCTGCGGAATCCGCCGGCCCTGCTCATCGAAACTATCAGCGTTTACCGCGCTGAACGTGCCGACTCCGCCCGTCGCGGCCCAATTGCCGGACGAGACTCCGTTGGAGATCGAAATACCCTTCCCGCCTTCGACCAGCGGCAGGACTTCGACACCCCCCATCAGGATTGCATTGATCGCCTTCATGGCCGTATGCCCCTCGCCAGGCCGGGGAAGTCTCCGATCCGGCCGCTATGGCGCCTCCCCCTGTAACAACCGGTCACGGCGTCCGCCACTGGCGGGTGGTGCCTTCATCCAGAATTGGACGCCGTGTTGCATTCTTATGCTTATTTGCCAATCACCGGCTGGTCGCTATCCTGCGGCATTGGCGCCTGCTCGTAGCGCGGACGCCGCTCGCCGCGGTCCCGGTCGCGATCGCCCCGGCCCGGCTTCGCCCCAACTTGCTCGGTGATATCGGCACCTGTTGCCTGGTCAACGACGCGCATCGACAACTTCACCTTGCCGCGCTCGTCGAAGCCAATGACCTTCACCTTCACCTGGTCGCCGACATTCACCACGTCGGTGGTCTTGCCAACCCGGCCTTGCTGCAGCTCACTGATGTGAACCAGACCGT
>JASHQG010000684.1 GCA_030037665.1 Acetobacteraceae bacterium | reverse complement strand
TCTGCTGATGGAACGAGAAGATGGAGGATGCGATGGCAACTGTCAGAATTCACCGTTTCCGCCTGTATGACATAAGTTCGGACACGTATCGGATATCGCGGCGATGGGCCACCCGAGATACCATCGAGTTACTCGGGGGCGACATCATGGAGTTCCCGGTGGTCGAGGTCGATGCATCCGTTGTCGGTCACGAGATCGAAGGCATGACCGAAATCGATTTCGATCCGAACAAGGCTACGTAACAGGGTCGCGTCGTCGATAGAACGGTTTCCGGCCGCCTTGAATCGCGATTCCCAGAAGGTCGAGAATGGGCGAGTCTCCCAGCGTCGTTCGGTCAGACCGATTCGCTTGTTGGAGGGCCAATCCCGAAGCCGTATTTGCTGGACTTGCGTGAACGGGTGATGGAAGCGGTCGTCGCAGGGGCATCCCGCCGCGACGTTGCGGAACGGCAACGGCTGAGTTCGAGCGCCGTGGTGCTTTGGATGCAGCGGTGGGCAGCAACCGGAAGTATTGAAGCCAAACCAATCGGTGGCAGTATATCGCCGCGGGAGCACCACGCGGACTTCCAGCTGGACTTGTTCGCCCTGCAGCCGGCTTTGACACTGGACGAGATCGTTGCGGCGATGGCCAAGGCAGGGATCGCTGGCAGCCGAACCGCAGATTGGCGCTTCTACGAGCGTCGCGAGGCCACATTCAAAAAAACGTTGTACGCCAGCGCGCAGAGCCGGCCTGACGTAGCCCGCGCGCCGACGCCGGTTCCGTCAGCGGCGTCTGCCGGATTCCACCGCGTCGGTGTTTCTTGATGAGACCGCCATCACCACCAGCATGGTGAGAACCAGGGGACGCTGCCCATGCGGCGATCGATTGGTCGACTACGCTCCGCGCGGACATTGGAAGACCGTTTCCTTCATCGCAGATCTGCTTCACGACCAAATGGCCGCTCCCTTCGTCGTCGAGGGGGCGATGAACGGACCAGCCTTCCTCGCCTTCATCGAACAATGTCTTGCGCGCACCCTGAAGCTCGGCGATATCGTCGTCCTGGACAATGTCTCAACTCACACGGTCAATGGTGTTGCCGAGCCGATCGGAGCTGTCAGTGCAACGCTGCGCTATCTTCCCGAGTACTCCCCCGATCTCAACGCCATCGAGCAAGCTTTCGGCAAACTCAAAGCATTGCTGCGCAAAGCCGCTCAGCGTACCGTGCCGGTGCTGCGTTGAAGGGTCGGCAAACTCCTCGCCAGCTTCTCCCCAGCCGATTGCATGAATTTCCTTCTGCATTCAGGCTATAGTGCGACTCGAGCGGAACCCGCTCCAGTATGTCGGACTGTTGATCGTCATTGCGCGGGATGCATGGCCTCACAGGTCAGACAGCGGTCTCCCGCATCAGTCGGTCGAGATGCCGCCGAATGTGCGCCGCTTCTGCTGGCGTGTTTGCCAATGCGATTGCACGATCAAATGCTGCGTGTGCTTCCGTGAATCGGCCTAACTGAAGGAGGAGCGCCCCGCGCGCGCCGAAGAAATAAAAATAGCCACCGAGCCGTGACGACAGCGGCTCGATCATGTCCAGTGCTTCTTGCGCACCCCGTAGCTTGCCAACCGCAACCGCGCGATTCAACGTGATCACGGGTGAAGGCTGCAGCCGCTCCAGCGCGGCATACAGCGTGTCGATCTGCACCCAGTCAGTGTCCGTGGGTCGCGCGGCGCGTGCGTGGGTTGCGGCGATTGCCGCCTGGATCTGATACGGTCCTGGCTGCCGGTGCCGCACCGCCTTGTCGATCAGTGCCAGTGCCTCGCCAATCAGCTTTGCGTCCCAAAGCCCGCGATCCTGGTCTTCCAGAAGAACCATCTCGCCGGCAGCGTCGAATCGCGCCATGGCGCGTGAATGCTGCAGCAGCATCAGCGCCGTCAGTCCCATGATCTCGGGCTCGCCCGGGAACAGACGCAGCAGCAGACGTGCGAGGCGGATCGCCTCGTCACACAAATCGGCGCGCGCCGTGCTATCGCCGGCTGAATAACCGGCGTTGAACACCAGATAGGTCACCGCGGCGACAGCACCGAGCCGCTCCGCGCGTTCCACCGCGCTTGGTGGATCGAACGCAACATCCGACTGAGCTATCCGTTGTTTCGCGCGCGTGATCCGTTGCTCCATCGCCGTTTCGCTGATCAGGAAGGCGCGCGCGATCTGCGCCACTGACAGCCCTGAGACGATGCGCAGCGCCAAAGCGATCTGCTGGGTCGCCGGCAGCTCTGGTTGGCAGCACATGAACACCAGCCGCAGTACGTCGTCGCGGTAATGCGATTCGTCAAGACGGTCGGCCAACGCGGCCTCCGCGTCATCAACATCCGACAGCGCCGCCTCCGGCGGCAGCGGATCATGCCGGCTGCGGTGGCGCAGCCCATCCAACGCGGCATTTCGGCCGACCAGGATCAGCCACGCTTTCGGATCGCGCGGCGGGCCGTTGCGCGGCCAGGCCTGCAGCGCGCGCAGGCAGGCCTCCTGGAACGCCTCCTCGGCGGTGTCGAGGTCGCGGAAATAGCGCAACAGCGCGCCCACTGCCTGCGGCCGCGCGGCCGTCAGTGCCGCATTGATCCAGGCGAGGTCGCTCATACCGCGCCGCGGCGATCAGGGAAATACAGTGCGATCGGCCGTACTTCGTAGGTACTGCCGGTTTTCGCCCCAGCGAGCTCGCGCGCGATATCGAGGGCTTCTTCGAGGGTTTCGGTATCGACGATGAAGACGCCGAGCAATTGTTCTTTGGTTTCGGCGAACGGGCCGTCGAGCACCAGCGATTCCCCATTCTGCGCCTTGCGAAGCGTGGTTGCGGCGGTGGTGGGAAGCAGACGTAGCGATACCCCCAGCTTGCCGGACTTAACGAGCCGGTCCTGTACCAGATTCAGGCGGGCCATCATCGTCCGGTCGTCCTCCTTGGACATCGACCAGACGACGTCCTCCTCATTGTAGCAGAGAATGGCGTATTGCATGCGTTCGGCTCCCGCTCGCCCAGAGGACGCTGGCCCATGCCCAGCCCCGACAAGGGGGCACAAAAAATGCGCCGCCCGAGGCAATCCCTGTGACTGCTGGCGGTCTGCAGTCCGTCGGGGATCGATCGACTTGAAGCGGTCGGTCAGACGCCGAAGGCGACGGTGTCATCCCGCCTGATTTCGTTGACCAGCTCGATCTCCCAAGTGAGGTAGGCATTCATTGCCTCCTCGACGCCAGAATTGCGGTCATACGGGCGCAGATAACAGTCGACGCATGCCTCATCCGGCGGGCTGGTGCGGTCCTTCACCAGCGGTCGTCCGAACGCGTGCCAGGCCTCCGTGCCGCCATCCAGCACACGGACGTCGCCCTTCGTCAGCATCGCGACCTCATCCACTGCCAAACGTGCCAGCACGCTATCGGGCGATGTGATCACCACGTGCTTCGCGCCAGCCAGCGGCTCGGCGAGGGCGTTCAGCCGCGAGCGCACACCCCAGAGCGCGCCCGGGATATGCCCGTCGCGGAAGTCGATGCTACGGGCGAGATCGATCACCACGGTGTCGTCGCCGCGGTCGAGCAACGCCACGAGGCCGGTCACATCGATTGTCGCGACTGTGCGTTGGAGCTCCGGCACCGGCGCCAGCGCGACACCGGTCGAGGCCGCAGCATCCAGGCCACCTTCCACCACGAACACGTCGCGATGGCCCATTTGGCGTAGCCACGCGCCTGCCATGCGCGCTCGCACTCCGGTGTCGTCCACCAACACGATGCGGGCGTTGCGCACGCCAATCCAGGTGTCGGTCGCCTGCACCAACTGTCCGCCTGGCGCACTCCGGCTGTCTGGACGATGTCCGACGCGGAATTCCGCGGGATCGCGGACGTCGAGGACATATAGCGTTCGGTTCGGATCATCGCTGAGCCGCTCGAGGTCAAGTGGCCCGATCACGCCCACACCGGAGGCCTCGGCGAACTGCTTTGCCCGCTCCAACGCAAGGGGCAGGCTTTTCGGGGTTTCCGGAGCGAAGCGTTCCGTGTGGCCGCGCTCGCAGCGGAAGCCTGCCAGCTCCCAGCCCATGGTGCCGTTGCGCAGCGCAACGACTTTGTTAGGAATACCGGCCCGGCGCAGGCTCTCGGCACCGAGGATGCTGCGCGTGCGCCCGGCGCAGTTCACCACGACCAATGTCTTTGGATCGGGTGCAAGCTCGCCGACGCGATAGACCAGTTCGCCGCCCGGCACGCTGATCCCGCTCGGAATCGACATGCGGGTGAACTCCTCAAACGTACGGCTGTCGAGTACCACCATGTTGCGGCCTGAATCGAGCCACTGCTTCAGCACCGGCGGGTCCACGCTTTCTGTATGATAGTGATGCTCTACCCACTCGCCGAATGCCTTCGACGGTACATTGACGCCGGAGTACATTATGTGTCCGGCGGCTTGCCAGGCACCCGTACCGCCGTCCAGAACCGAAACATCGGTCGCACCGATGCTCTCAAGCCACGCGGCCAGTTGGTCCGCAAGACCGCGTCCGTCATCGACGCAGCAGATGCGTACCGAGAGGCGTGGCAGCAAAGAACGCGCGCGGATTTCCTTTTTTGCTATGCCGCAGGGCACGGCCCAAAACAGGTGGGAGGCGCCAAATTCCCCGTCCTCCCGTGAGTCGAGCACTGCGACCTCGTTGCCGTCGGTGAGCCACGCGTGCAGCGTGTTCGCGTCAATCCGTTTCATGTGCGGCATGCCCGGTTCAGGGGGTGATGACAGTGGGCGCGAAGCCTAGGCGCGCGGCGGAGCGCTTGGCAACGCACGGCGGCGTAATGTTGCCGGCCAAAGCCCAATCCTCACGTTAGCGGATCGGCGTTTCCGGCAGGGTGCTGTCAGACGGCACAGATCGGTCACCGGAGCGTCCAGCAGCGCGGCAAGTCCGCAAGACCGATGGCGGACACGCGAGGATGATCCGGGGGTATCTGTACGGCGCATTTCATCGCGAGCAAGATCCCACCATCTATTCCTCGATGCTCACAATGGAGGGGACAAACAGCAGTCTTCCGCTCCAATGCCGTTCGCGCTTCCATGGCGGCCTGGCGATCAAGTCGTGCCGTGGTGTGCGCCCTCTGGGGGGCGACGGCATCGAGTTGTGTACGATGGCTCAGTCATCTGGTCCGCACCCACATGATGTACCCGCGATCCGCACACCCGAGCGGCTCATCATCGCGGCAAAACCTTCGTCATGGCTCACGGGATATAACCACGGTTCCATAGCCAGACGCGCTGAATGCCGGAAACTGCAACGCCTGCGCAGTCTGGGTTGGGGACCCGGAGACCTGACGCCACAGCCGATCGTCGCGAGGTCGGTTCCTGACTTCGGGGGTGGTGCCACGATGACATTCGCCAGCGACACAGTTGATCTCCACGAATACGATGTCGGCTATTTCCGGGGCTAGAGCAGCGTCGCGGTCCCCATGCGCCGTGACAGCGAACCGTGCGACAACAGACCGGGGTGGTGGCCGGATAATCTGGGCGCGGAGGAGATCGAAGCGGATGCTCTCGCCGGAAGCGGCGTGGCCGCGCTGAACGATGTTGTCCGGTGGGGTGACGCCGTCACTGGAGCCGCGCCACGTTCGTGCGCATATGCCCGCCATGGATCAGATGCTGGTGTTTGATCGGGCCGCCGTGCGGCGGCATCGCGACCGCGCGGCTGCGACCGTGTCACGTGTCGCCGATGTGCTGCGCGACGTCGCTGACCGCCTGCTCGATCGACTCGATGACACAGCCGGCCGTTTCACGCGAGCGCTGGACGTTGGTGGCCGCGGGGTCGTAGCGCCGCTGCTGCGCCGGCGCGGCATCGATGTGGTCAGCAGCGACCTGTCGCCGGCCATGGCGGCGCGTAGCGGCGGACTGGTCGTCGCCGCCGACGAGGAGTTCCTGCCATTCGCGCCCGCCAGTTTCGACCTGATCGTTGCCAGCCTGTCGCTGCACTGGGTGAATGACCTCCCAGGCGCGTTGATCCAGATGCGGCGAGCGCTCCAGCCAGGCGGCCTGCTGCTGGCGAGCCTGCCGGCGCTGGGAACGCTGGCAGAGCTGCGTCGCACGCTGACGGAGGTCGAGGTGGAACTCGCGGGCGGCGCATCACCGCGCATTTCGCCCTTCGCCGATCTGCGCGATTGCGCCGCGCTGCTGCAGCGCGCCGGCTTTTCACTTCCGGTGGCGGATGTCGAGGAACTGCGCTTCCTCTACGCCGAACCGATGGCGCTGCTGCATGACCTGCGCGCTGCCGGCGAGGCAAACGCCGTCCGCCTGCGCGACCGGCGACCCCCGCCGCGGATGCTGTTCCCCGCGGCACTGGCGGCGCTGCCGACGGAGGAGGGCAGGGCGCTTGTTAGTTTGCGCCTCGCGGTACTGACCGGATGGGCGGGATGACGCCGCCCCCTCGGGTGGGAAGGGTCACGGGCGGTGCCCCACTCGCTGACCGGCTCGCAGGATACACGCGTGGTCCCCGGCCAATCGGGTCGGGGGAGTGCACGCTACATCTGCGACTGCGGTGACAGGACGATGCAGCCGAGACGGGTGTGCGAGAGCTTGCCGCATGCCTTCATGGCTGTCTCGCGCGAGAGCCCAGTCAGCCGAGCGCGCCACAGCATGGCGTGACCTGCATGAACCTTCATCACAATGCTGTGTGCTGAT
>JASHQG010000683.1 GCA_030037665.1 Acetobacteraceae bacterium | reverse complement strand
GTGCGCCACGTCGCCGAACAATTCCACTGTCACGCCGCCGAAGCCCACCATCATGAGCGGGCCGAACGTTGGATCGTTGATCATCCCGATGACAAGCTCGTGGCCTTTCGGAGCCATGCGCTGCACAACCACGCCCTCGATACGCGCATCTGGCTTGTGGGCCAGCACATCGTACATGATCGCGTCATAAGCTGAACGCACAGCCGCCGCGTCGATCAGGTGAAGGCAGACGCCACCCGCTTCCGTCTTGTGCGGCAGGTCGGGAGACTGAACCTTCAGCGCGACCGGAAATCCGAGCCGCGTCGCTGCATCCACGGCTTCGGCCGCGGTGGTAGCAAGAGCTTCGGCGGATGGTGGCAGAAATTCAGCAAGCGCCTGTTTGGCCGCGTACTCGGGCAGCACCATTGATGATCCCGGCGCGATTGGCGTGGCATCGATTGTGGCAGGCAACGCCGGGATCGGCCGCGCCAACGTCTCAGCGTAGTCGGCGAGCCGGCCCAATGCGACGCCCACGTTGCGAAGGTCACTGTGCACAAACAAGCCGCAGTTCGCCGCCGCGGTGCGACCGAATTCCGACGGCAGCGTGTAGGTCCAGACTGTCATCGGCTTGGCACAGCGCGCCGCAGTGGCGCGCACGCGCTCTGCGTCAAGCGACACGCGCGTAACGCTGGTGAGCGAGGTGATCAGCACCAGCGAGTCAATCTCGTCGCTTTCCGCGAGCTTCTCCATCGCGGTCATGGTTGCGGGGCCGGTCTGCGATCCCTGCGCGGTCACATCGACCGGATTGGCGGGCGCGCCGTAGGACGGCATGACCGAGCGCAACGTCCGCTGCATCCGTGCAGACAGCGGCGGCACGACCAGACCGGCAGCCGACAACGTGTCGGCCATCCAGACACCCCCGCCGCCCGATGGGGTTATGATGCCGACACGGCGGCCCTTCGGCAGCGGGCAGCTCACGAGAACGCCGGCGATGGCAACGGCTTCGTCGGCATCCTCCGCTTCGATCACGCCGTAGCGCTGAAAGATGGCGTGATAGGCGGTGTATGAACCCGACAGCGATGCAGTGTGCGAGGCGGACGCGCGGCTGCCGGCGGCGGAGCGGCCAACTTTGATGGCGATGACCGGCTTGCCGAGGCGGCGCGCCTTGGCGAGCGCGGCAATGAAGGTCGGACCGTTGCGCACAGCCTCGCAGAACAGCATGACCGCGGATGTGTTGGGATCCTCGACCATGTAGTCGAGGAAATCAGCCATGGTCAGGTCAGCTTCGTTGCCGGTTGATATGACGTAGGAGAAGCCAATGCCGGCCGCCTTGCCACGATTGAACAGGGCAAATCCGATGCCGCCGGATTGGGCGATGACGCCGACGCGGCGGTCGGAAACCAGCTTGCGGCCAGCGTCTTCCGTTACTTCGACGGTTGGGCTGAAGGTGGTGGCAACATTGCCAAGGGCGTTGAAATAACCCTCGCAGTTCGGCCCGCAGGCGCGAATACCAGTGCGTTCCGTAACCTCGGTCAGTGCGGCCTGCATGTTCGCGGATGCGCCGCCCTCTTCGGCAAAACCGGAGCTGATGATCAGAGTATTCTTCACGCCGGCCTGCGCACATTCCTCCACGGCGGCCGCCACGCTGGCAGCGGGAATCGCGACCAGTGCGAGATCGACCGGCCCGTCGACCGCGGCGATCGATGGATAGCAGCGCAAGCCCGCTATGCTGGTGTAACTCGGATTGATTGGCAGGACCCGCCCGGGAAATCCGTTCTCGCGCAACTGGTGAAGCAGCCGACCGCGGATGCGGTGCAGATCGGGCGAAGCGCCGAGAACCGCGATGGACTCCGGCCAGAAAAAAGAATGCAGAGGGTGCGTCATCGTACATCTCTCCCGCGGCGAGGGAGAGGCTGCAACGCAGAGCATCCCAGCTGAATCGCCAACCGCTCGCACACTGCCTGCTGCGGATCGCAATCCGACGTCTCAATTATCATTTCATCGTTCCCGTATTCGTCGATCATCAAACATTAAGCACCATCCCCGTCTCGGCAAAAAACAGCCGCTTGTCACCCAAGACCTTGTGGCGCACTCCGTCACGCATCGCCACGCCGATGTGATAGAGGCCGATGCGTTCGGGGCCCTCAATCGAAGAGACCATGGGCAGATCGGCATGGTATGGTGTGTTGCGGTCTGGAGTCACAGCGTAGCATTCGTGCATCAGTACATGCGCACGGCGGTAGAGCGTCAACGCTTCGTCAGTTGGTCGGCCGTCGCCACTCCATGCGAAATGGCGGCCATCGACGCTGAGCATGATCGCGCGGGTGGCCACCGCATGAATGGTTGGTGCAAGGTCCACCGCGAATGGGCCAATGGCCTGCCCCGAGGCCGCGACGCGAAATTCCAGAGGAAAGGGGCTTTTCTCGTCCAGTCGCACGAAGCCGATCTCGAACAAACGACGCAGGTGGTTGATGCCCCATTGCGTCGTATGAATGACGAGGCGACGGCGCCGCCCGTCGAAGCCGAAACGGTCGAGCAGCGGCACGAGACCAAGTACGTGGTCAGCGTGATGGTGGGTGAGATAGATCGCATCGATCTGATCAGGATGCATGTGGCGTTGCCACAACGCACGAACGGCGGAGTGGCCGCAGTCGATCAGCAGAGTGAAGCCGTGTGCCTCAACCAGCGCGGAAGAATTCGGCTCGTCCGGATCGAACGCTTCGCCGACGCCGTTGAGGGATACAGTGATCGCCAATTCTGCCTCGTCACGATGGAGCGATGTCCCGGCGGGCGACCGGGCGACCATTCTCGATATCGACCCGTATTGCGAAATCGTAGCGATCGACATCCAGGGCGATATTCAGATCTTCCGGGTGCAGGTGGCGATGCGCCGCATCCCGGTACTTCATTGCTTCGCCAGATGCACGAATCAGCCGCCGAATCGCCTCGGCATCGCCGGGCCGGCCTTGCAGCAAATTGCGCAGATGCAGGGCACATAACTCGTCTTCGTCGGTACGCGTTTGGCCATCGAGGCCCATGGCAACAAGCGTGATGCGGCTCTGGCCTGTCGCAAGCATCGCCCGCGCGGTTGCATTCGCCGTGACCAGCGCCGCGGCGTAGCGACATTCCGCTGCAACCGCGGCGACCATGCCTTGCGTGCCGGCGCTCGTGCGCTGGATCACGGTCTTGCCGCGCAGATCGGCTCGGGACAGCTCGAATGGCGAGTTGCCATAATCGAATGCGTCGGGTGGACGGCCTTCGACCTCGCCCATGCAAACCTGGCCACCCCGCGTGGCGCGCAGGCGCAGAGCCTCCTCGACATCGGCAACCATGACGATGCGGTTCGCGCCATTGGCCAACGCGACCGCGGCGGTCGTGAACGCCCGGAGGACGTCGATGACGGCCGCGGCACCGGCGGCCCGCCTTGCGCCATCGAGCAGGCTTTCAATCCGAATCTCGACCTCGCTGGTCATCCGAAGCGCCCCGAGCGTGGGAAGCCGTTCGGTGGCAGGCGGCCAGCCTGGGCACGTTCGCCCAGCCAGTCGCGCAGGTTCGTCTCGGTACGGATCTTGTCGCCGAGCTTCCAGTTCAGGCCTTCGGCCATTGAGAACACCTTGGCGTCGCCCAGGCCACCGTCCCTGTAGCGTTGCAGGATCACGCCACCGCCGCGCGCCAATTCAGGCACCTGGTCGAGCGGGAAAATCAGTAGCTTGCGGTTGGTGCCAATGACCGCGACGTGGTCGCCGTCGGCGAGCACGCACACTGCGGCTTCCTCGCCCGGCTTCAAATTCAGGATCTGCCTTCCGGTGCGCCTCTCTGCGCCGAGTTCCGCCGCGGGCACGACGAAGCCGCGGCCTGTGTTCGACGCGACGAGATAGCGCGCGTTTTCCAGTGCGACGAATAAGGAGATGACGTCGTCTTCGTTCCTCAGGTCAGCGAGAACCCGGATCGGCTGGCCATCGCCGCGCCCGCGCGGCAGGTCCGCCGCCTTCAGCGTGTAGGCGCGACCGTTCGTACCAAACAGAGTGAGGCGATCTGTTGTAAAGCACGCCACCAGCAGCTTCAGCTTGTCACCTTCCTTGAAGCGTAGTTCGGACGGCTCGGCGACGCTGCCTTTCACCGCGCGCACCCAGCCCTTATCCGACAGAATGACGGTAATGGCTTCGCGTTCGACGAAGGCGTCCGGCGCTACGTCGACCGTTGGCGGCGCGGCGCCGAGCTTGGTGCGGCGCCTGCCCAACGTGCCGGAGCCGAACTTCGTACGTGTGGCTTCGAGCTCTTCGGCGATGCGGTTCCAGCGCAGGCTCTGGTCCTTCAGGAGCTTCTGTAGTTCGCGCCGTTCCTTGGTCAGGGCCGCATGCTCCTTTTTCAGCTCCATTTCCTCGAGCCGCCGCAAGCTGCGCAGCCGCATGTTGAGGATCGCGTCCGCCTGGTTGTCGGTCAGATCGAAGCGCTTCATCAGGCGTGGCTTCGGCTCGTCTTCGGTTCGGATGATGCGGATCACCTCGTCAAGGTTCAGATAAACCAGCAGATAGCCATTCAGCACTTCCAATCGCCGTTCGATCGCCGCCAACCGATGATTACTGCGGCGGACCAACACGTCGTGCCGATGATCGAGCCACGCGCGCAGCACTTCGGGTAGTGACATCACCTGCGGCGTGCGCGTTGCATCCAGCACGTTCATGTTCAGCGGGAAACGCGTCTCCAGCGAGGTCGCACGGAAGAGGGTTTCCATCAGCACGTCGGGCTCCACCCCGCGGCTACGCGGTTCCAACGCCAAACGGATCGTGTCGCTGCTTTCGTCACGCACATCGCCGAGCAGCGGCAGCTTCTTCTCCTCCATAAGCTGTGCGATTTGCTCGATCAGTTTCCCTTTTTGGACTTGATAGGGAATTTCCGTGACCACGATCTGCCAGGTGCCGTGCTTGCCTTTCTCGACTTCCCATTTCGCGCGCATGCGGAATCCGCCGCGGCCGGTTTCGTATGCCGACCGGATCGACGCCGTGTCCTCAGCCAGCACGCCTCCCGTAGGAAAATCCGGGCCTGGCATATGCCGCAGCAGATCAGCGGTGGTGGCTTTCGGATGGCGGATCAGGTGGATCGCCGCCGCGCAGATCTCCCCTGCGTTGTGGGGCGGGATGGAGGTGGCCATGCCGACCGCGATGCCGGCCGCGCCGTTTGCAAGCAGGTTGGGGAAACCGCCAGGCAGAACGACCGGCTCGGATTCTTCGCCGTCGTATGTAGGGCGGAAATCCACCGCGTCGTCGTCAATGCCGGTGAGCAGTGCGCGCGCGACTTCCGTGAGGCGCGCTTCGGTGTAGCGCATCGCCGCCGGATTGTCGCCGTCAACGTTGCCGAAATTCCCCTGCCCTTCCACCAGCGGATAACGCGCTGCGAATTCCTGCGCTTGGCGCACCAGCGCGTCGTAGATTGCAAGATCGCCATGCGGGTGGAACTTTCCCATCACGTCGCCGACGATGCGCGCACATTTCTTGAACCCTGCGCCGGGATCGAGGCGCAGCAGATGCATGGCATAGATCAGCCGGCGGTGCACCGGCTTCAGACCGTCGCGCACGTCCGGCAGTGAACGCGACATGATGGTGGACAACGCATACGCGAGATAGCGTTCCGCCAGCGCATCCTTCAGATGGGTATCCTCGATATACCCGCTCAGGTCATCCGGCATCCTTGGTCTCCGATTCGGCCGCCAGCGCGGCGACGCGGTCGTATAGCATCGCACGCGCCTGCGGCAGCGGTCGGTGGTGATGGCCGAACGCGTCGCGCGCCAGGAAATGCCCGGTCAACGCCAATCCATCGCGCCAATCAGTGGCGTCCGCGGTGTTGGCGCCGGTCAGGAAGCCCGGCAGGCGCAGCAGCCGTGCCTTCCAGCCAGCTGCCGCCTCTTCGGTTACCGCACGCCCGGTGCGCGGCGAGACGAATGCCAGGCCGGATACTGCGCCAGTGACCGCGCAACTCGTCAGATCCAGGCCATAGCCCAGTTCGGACAGCAGCAGCGCTTCCCAGCGGACGAATTCGGTCAGCATGGTCACACCACGCGGGATATGCGCGATCAGGTGCACCATGCCGTGAAACGCTCGCGGATGCGGTTCCCGTTCCGGCAACGCGCCTTCCGCTACCGCACAGGCCGCGGACAGCATCGCGAGCGCCAGCGGATCATCAAGCACGTGCGCAGCGCCGGCATGGATCATTTCTGCGCTGAAACTTCCAAGCTGGTCGGATAGCCTCGCGACCCACCGCACCTGCGCCAGATTGCCCGGTTGCCACAACCCCGCCTGAGCGCGCGAAGCGCCGCCGCGGGCCAGGCCGCGGTGCAGTCCGTGCTCTTCCGTCATGACGGTGGCAATGGCGTCGCCCTCGCTGAACGGGCGCGCGGCGAGAATAATGGCGGGTGCATTCCAGTCCATGCGTCAGCCAGCCGGAATAGTGGCGGCGATCAGAGCCAGTGGAACCGGTGGGCGATGACGTCGACCAGGACACCGGAGGCCCCGAGCACCATCATGGAGCAATCTGGGATGATTCCGGGCAGCCAGCCTCCGCTGGCGTAGTGCTCGCGCTCCATCCGCCCCATGGTGACCGCGGTCGTCCAGGCAGTCATTTGACAACAGCAACGAGACTTTTCATCTCGGCAGGATACCGGCCGCCAGAGGATGGTTCAACCAGACGATCCGATACAGCAGCCCGCAGCCGCGGCAGCGCCAGGCGTCGGGGCATACCGCCGCCAAGATACGGCCGAATGGGAGCAATGAGCGGGTGACCCGGCCCAACCTCGCGACGCCGGCGGCGCCGTCAACATGCTCGCGGCGTTCGCCTTCCGGCCGCGCCTGCTGGTGATGCGCCGGACGGCCAGGCGAATGTAACCGGATCGGCCCTCGCCTTTATGTGCCGCACACCCTATGTGTGCGCCGCACCAATCCCCCACTCAGGTTCGTTATGCAGATTCGCAATGTCGCGATCATCGCCCATGTCGACCATGGCAAGACCACGCTGGTGGACAAGCTGCTGGCGCAATCCGGCGCGTTCCGGGAACACCAGCAAGTGGCCGAGCGGGCGCTCGACCGCAACGACCTGGAGCGCGAGCGTGGCATCACCATCCTGGCCAAGTGCACCTCGGTCTTATGGCGTGACGTGCGCATCAACATCGTGGACACACCGGGCCACGCCGATTTCGGCGGCGAGGTGGAGCGGATCCTGAACATGGTGGACGGCGCGATCGTGCTGGTGGATGCCGCCGAGGGCGTGTTGCCGCAGACCAAGTTCGTGGTGGGCAAGGCGCTGGCGCGGGGGCTGCACCCGATCGTGGTAGTGAACAAGGTCGATCGCGCCGACGCCCGCCCCGATGAGGTCCACACAGAGGTCTTCGACCTGTTCGCCGCCCTGGGTGCGACCGATGCCCAGTTGGACTTTCCGATGCTGTATGCCTCCGGACGCCAGGGCTGGACCGACGCCTCACTCGATGGGCCTCGGCGTGACCTTTCCGCGCTGTTCGATCTGGTGGTGCGGCACGTGCCGCCGCCCTCGGTGGATCAGGACGCCCCGTTCGCCATGGTGGCGACGATCCTGGAGTACGATGCCTACCTGGGCCGCGTGCTGACCGGGCGCGTCGAACAAGGCCGCGCGCGGGTCAACATGCCGGTGAAGGTGCTGCACGCGGACGGACGCGAGGTGGAAACTGGCCGGATGACCAAGTTGCTGTCGTTCCGCGGCCTCGAGCGCGTGCCGGTGGACGAGGCCGTGGCCGGGGACATCATCGCCGTCGCCGGTCTGTCCGAGGCGACTGTACCGGACACGATCGGTGCAGCTGAACTGGCCACGCCGCTGCCAGCGATTCCCATGGACCCGCCGACCCTCGCGATGACGTTCCGAATCAACGATGGGCCGCTGGCCGGGCGCGAGGGAAAGAAAGTCACCTCCCGGCAGATCCGCGAGCGCTTGCTCCGCGAAGCGGAGGGCAATGTCGCTATCCGCGTCTCCGAATCGAACGAGACCGAGGCGTTCGAGGTCTCGGGTCGCGGCGAACTGCAGCTCGGCGTGCTGATTGAGACCATGCGGCGCGAGGGCTTCGAGCTGACCATCGGCCGACCACGCGTGCTGACCCGAACGAACCCCGGCACTGGCGCACGCGAGGAGCCGATGGAGGAAGTGCTGGTCGATGTCGACGAGCCCTATACGGGCGTGGTGGTTGAGAAGATGTCGCGGCGCAAAGGCGAGATGAGCGACATGCGTCCCTCCGGCGGGGGGAAGCTTCGGCTCACCTTCAGCATCCCAAGCCGCGGACTGATCGGCTATCACGGCGAATTCCTGACCGACACGCGTGGGACGGGAGTGATGAACCGAATGTTCCTGGGCTACGGGCCGTGGAAGGGCGCGATCGAGGGACGACGCAACGGCACGCTGATCTCCACCGAGAATGGCGAAGCGGTGCACTACGCGTTGTTCTACATCCAGGAGCGGGGCGTGTTGTTCGTTACGCCTGGTGAGAAAGTGTACGTCGGGATGATCTTGGGCGAGAACGCGCGCGGGTCGGACTTGGAAGTGAATCCGATCAAGGAAAAGAAGCTGACGAATATCCGCGCAGCGGGGAAGGATGACGCGATGCTGCTGGTGCCGCCGCGCCGGATGAGTTTGGAGCAGGCTATCGCGTATGTGGAGGATGACGAACTGGTGGAAGTGACGCCGGGGGCGGTACGGCTACGGAAGCGGTTCCTGGATCCGCACGAGCGTAAGAGAAATGAGCGGAAGGGACAGGAAGTAGCGGCGTAGGGCGATCGCTCGCCCACGCGCACACGAATGCCTGCTGCGCCGCTTCCGACCCATCCGCGTATTGGCGCCAGCCGATGCGCCTCCCACACCGAAAAGGCCGCCTTTTATCGGGCTGCACTGATACCGGGAACGCCACTTCCGGTCCGAGACGCCCGCCGATCAGCATCAGCCGGTCGGTCGTTCCGATGCGCCATCCTGCCTGACGTGCCCTTCAATTCATCTCCATCAACCGTGGCGCGACCTCACGCCCGAACAGCCTGATGTTCTCCATCGCATCCTGGTGGCCCAGATAACCACCCTGGCCAAAGAACAGCAGGTGCCCGACGCCACCCATCCGGTTGTTGAAATCCTTTACCTGCGCCACGACGTCGTCCGGCGTGCCAGCGAACACGGTGTCGGTGTCCATGAACTGCTGCACCGTCGCCTTGCGGTGATCGATCATGTTCCCCTGGCGGTCCTTGACGATGCGGTGCGCGCGTGGTCCCGCCTTCATGATTGCCACGTTCGCCGCGACGGAATTATACCCCGGAGGATTGGTGAACGGCTCCGCGACAACCGGCGCCGTGCGCACGTAATCGGCGATCTGGTCGGCACGGCTCAACCCTTCCGCACGCGAGTGTCCGACGCCCACCACTGCGGCATAGGCGAAACGATCGGGCCCAGCCTCCCAACCGTTCTTGCGAGCGGTCTCGCGATACATGTCGTACATCGGCTTCGCCGTGCCGGCTGACAGCAGCGTGCCGATCACGTGGCGACGTTCCGCGGCAAGCCGGCCGCTGTCGACACTCATGCCGGTCATCCACACGGGCGGAGTTGGCCGCTGGATCGGCCGCGGCCAGACATTGACATTCCGGTAGTGGAAATACTCTCCTTCCCAGTTGAACGGGCCGTCGGTCGTGGAGAGCGCCTTGAGGATCAGGTCGTGCGCCTCCCAATAGCGCCGCATCAGCCGCGCGGGATTGGAATTAGCCGGCGCGATCTCATAGGGCGCCCCCTTGACCAGACCCATCTCGAGCCTACCGCCGGAGAGGCAATCGAGCCAGGCCATTTCCTCTGCGACCCGTACCGGATCGGGGCGGTTGGCTATCGGATTGCCCAGCGTCAACAGCCGAGCACGCTTGGTCTCACGCGCGATCACCGCCAGCGCCATGGGCACCGATACCGTCATGCATGTTGCGGTGCTGTGATGCTCGTTCACCATGATGTCGATGCCGACTTCATCACACAGCGCAAACTCATCGAGATAGCGATTGAGCAGCCGGTGCGCCTCGTCGGGATCGACGTTCTCATTCGGGAGCACGACACGCAGCGAGCCACGCTTCAGCCCTTCGTCCCACGCCGGGTGATACGCCATTTCGGAGAAATACCAGCAGCGCATTGAATGTTTCCCCTCAACCGACAAACGCAATAACACGCCGCACGAATTCTTCCGGCTGCTCCCAGTGCGGATAGTGGCCGGCGTCACGCAGCACTTCCAGTGCAGCGCCCGGTATCGCCGCGCGCCATCCCTCCGCGTACGCCGGCGTCACGATGCGATCCTTCTCACCCCACAACAGCAACGTCGGGCGGTCGATGCGATGCAGCCAGCGCTTCAGCCGCGGATTGTGCATGTAAGGCTTCCAGCCGAACAACGCCAAAGCCTCGCGCCCTCGCACGATCGAGGCAAGCTCGGCTTCGGGCAGAGCAGTGTAGTCGATTTCGCCACGCGCCGGATCGGCCCAGGCCAGGCGCATGAATTCCGGGCGTGTGATCGCGTGCATGTCGGCGATGTCGCGATCGGTCACGCCGCCGCGCTTGATGCCGAGCGGGGCTGCCAGCACCAGACGTGCGAAACGCTGCGTATTGCGCACCGCCATTTCCGCTGCCACCCATCCGCCGAAGCAGGCGCCGACCAGCACCGCATCGTGCAGGTCGAGCGCGGTGGCCAGATCGAGATACAGATACGCAATGTCGTCCACCGTGCCGAACCAGTCGGGCAGGCTCGATTCCCCGAACCCCGGATGATGCGGCGCGATGACGCGGAACTTGGCGGCCAGCGCGTCAAGCCAGGCACGCCCCGGCTGCAAGCCCTCACCTGGATGCAGAAAGAGCAGCGGACGGCCGCTGCCACGATCCTCAACGTCCAGCGTCACGCCGGAGATTTCGATGTTGCGGCTCATTGGCGCGACACCGGGCGATACATCGCCATCATGGGGCTTCCTCCGTTCGTTGTGGCGTCAGTGTTGCCGCGGATCACCCGGGAATGGCAAGTTCAGCCCCGAAACGCTGGCCTTAGCAGGCAACGCCGAGACGGTACGCATGCCTCGGTGCACGGCCCCGCTGCGACGCGGCTTGGTCCTGCGTCGACGCCTTGCCCCCCTGCCCTGGCTACGCTCCAATCTCCGCATGGACCCGATCAAACTGGAAATCATCCGTGGTGCCATCCGCGCCGCTCAGGCCGAAATGGACGCGCTGCTCGAGCGCACCGCGATCAGTGCCTTCATTCGCGAAAAGAAAGACTTCTACACCGCGCTGTTCGACGCCGACGGCGTGATGGTGGTCGGTTCCCTGGTGCCGATCTTCGGCGACATCACCGCGCCTGTCTTCACGAAATTTCCACCCGACACGATGCGCGAGGGTGACCTCTACTGGTACAATGACTGCTACGCCTCGCACGGCGCCGTATCGCATTCCAACGACCAGGTGTTCCTCGCGCCGGTCTTCCACAATGGAAAACGCGCCGCTTTCGTCATGGGCTGGGCGCATTTCTCCGACATCGGCGGTTTGCGCCCCGGCTCGATCAGCTCCGACGCCACCGACATCTTTCAGGAAGGCATCATCATCCCGCCGACCAAGCTGATCGATGCCGGCACAACCAACGAAGCCGCGCTGGAGATTTTCTACCGCAACTCACGCTATCCCGACACCTGCCGCGGCGACACGCGAGCGCTCATGGCGTCAGTCGATCTCGGCGTGCGGCGCATCGCCGAGATCCTCCAACGCTTCGGTCCCGACGTCACCGCCGATGCCTTCCGCATCTTGTTCCAGCGCACGCGCGACCTGGTACGCACGCGTCTGCGCGAAACCTTCTCCGTCGGCACCCACCGCTTTGCCGACGCGATCGATTCCGACGGTCACGGCAGCGGCCCGTTCTTCATCCGCCTCGCGCTCACCCGGACCGAAGACGACCGCTTCATCCTCGACACGACGGACACCGACGACCAGGCGACCGGGCCAGTTAACTTCCTGATGAACCCCGACGTCCCGGGCATGGCACTCGGCCTGTTCTTTCTTGGAGGCGACGCGGCACAGGTATGTAACGCCGGTGGACCGCGCGCGCTCGATGAGGTGCGCATCCGCGAGGGCTCGCTCTTGTGGCCGCGCTTTCCCGCGCCGCTCGGTCTGCGCGGGATGACCATGATGCGGTTCCTTGCCGTACTGAACGGCCTGGTGAACGTTGCCGGCGGCGAGGCCCCCGCTGCGCATTCCGCTTATGTGATCATCCTGCTGCGCGGCACCGCCCACGGCGAACCGTTCCTGATGTCGGACGGCCTTGGCGTCGGTTACGGCGCCCGCCCCAGCGCCGACGGCATCGATGCAGTCTATTTCGTCGCGCAGGAGAATTACCCCGTCGAGTTCCTCGAACTCGGTTACCCGGTGCGGCTCCGCCGCTATGGCATCCATCGCGACAGCGGCGGCGCGGGGCGTTTCCGCGGTGGGTGCGGCGTCGTGCGGGAATACGACGTGCTGGCAGAACATGCCGTGCTGTCCTTGCGCATCGACAGCGTGGTGCATCCGCCTTGGGGCGCCGCCGGCGGTCTCGCCGGCGGCACCGGTCGCGCGGTGGTCAATCCCGACACTGACCGCGGGTCCGTGTTGGCGCCGCTGTCCGACGGAACAGTGCTACGCCGCGGTGATGTGCTGCTGATAGAGACCGGTGGCGGCGGGGGCCATGGCCATCCATTCGACCGCCCGGCTGCACAGGTGGCGCAGGACATCCGCGACGGGTTCGTCTCAATCGAGGCTGCTCGGCGCGACTATGGCGTGGTTGTACGCGACGGCGTGGTCGATCACGCCGCTACAGCGGCGTTGCGCGCGGTCAAGCCCGAGACGCGTGCGTTCCATCGGCACCAGTACGTCGATGCGATCGGGTGACGTCAGAGCCCCACGCAACAGACCCAGCGGTCACATTCGGCCGGGATGATCGAACCGCACAAGCTTGCCGGCTGCTCCACACTCCAGCTCAATACTGCCATCATGCCTGTCGCTGCCGCTTTCTCCATCGCCGTCGATATCGGCGGCACATTCACCGACATCACCCTCGCCGACGCCGCCTCGGGGCGGACCTGGCGCGCCAAGGTTCCCAGCACACCCGCCGATCCGTCGGGCGGTTTCATGGCCGGCGTTCGCACCGTGCTGGCCGCCGCCAACGCCACGCCGGCCGCCATCACCCGCGTCCTGCACGGCACCACCATCGCCACCAACCTGATCCTGGAGGGAAAGACCGCCCGCGCCGCGCTGGTCACCACCGCGGGCTTCCGCTACGTGCTGGAAATCGGTCGGCAGGACATTCCGCGCAACGCGAACCTGTTCACCTGGGTCAAGCCGAGGCGCCCGGTCCCGCCCGAACGTGTTCTGGAGGTGATCGAGCGCGTCGGCCCGGGCGGCGCGGTCCTGGTGCCGCTCGACGAGGCCAGCGTGCGCGATGCCGCTGAGGCCGCGCGGCGGCTGGACGTCCAAGCGGTCGCCGTATGCCTGCTACACTCGTTCGCGCATCCAGAACATGAGAGGCGGGTGGCAGAGATTCTGCGCGCTGCGTTGCCGGGGATCGCGGTCACCGCATCCGTCGATGTACTGCCGGTGGTCCGCGAATACGAACGCAGCCTCGCGACAGGACTGAACGCGGGCGTAATGCCCGCGGTCAGCCACTACGTCGCGCGATTGTCCGAACAGCTCATCGATGCGGGAATCACCGCGCCGCTCTTGCTGATGCAGTCGAACGGTGGTGTCGCCGGCGCGGCTGCGGTTTGCCGCGCGCCGGCGCTGACCGCCCTGTCCGGTCCTGCTGCCGGCGTCGTCGGCGCGCGCGACGCCGCGGCCGCGTGCGGCATCGGCGACATCGTGACAGTGGATATTGGCGGCACCTCGGCGGACATCTGCCTGCTACAGCACGGCCGGATTGCGCTGACCCAGAAAGGCCACGTCGGGTCCTGGCCCCTGCCGCTGCCCATGGTGGACATCGCGACAATCGGCGCCGGTGGCGGCTCGCTGGCCCGTCTCTCCGATGGCGCGCTGACGGTAGGTCCTGCCTCCGCCGGCGCCTTGCCAGGGCCGGCCTGCTACGCTCAGGGCGGCGAAGAACCCACCGTGACCGATGCGCATCTCGTGCTCGGTCACCTGCCCTGCGGATTGCTCGGCGGTGGCATGACGCTGGATCGCGAACTCGCAGCCCGGGCGATCGCCGACCGCATTGCCCAACCACTTGGGCTGTCGCTGGAGCAGGCGGCGCGCGGTATTCTCGCCATCGCCGACGCGAACATGGTCGGCGCGATCCGCGTCGTGTCCGTGGAACGCGGACACGATCCGCGCGATTTTACCCTGGTCGCCTTTGGCGGCGCTGGCCCGCTGCACGGGTGCTATCTGGCGGAACTCCTTGGCATAACCCGCGTGCTGGTACCGCTGGCCCCCGGCGTGCTGTGCGCCGAGGGGCTCCTGGCCGCCGGCCTGAAAGCGGAGTTCTCGCGCACTCTGGCAGTCGCGGCCGACGACGACGCCGTTAGGGCCGCATTTGCCGCGCTCGAGCATGACGCTGGTGTCTGGTTGGAGGAGGAGCGTGTGGCACCCTCCGACCGTCGCCGGCGGCGCGTGGCGCTGATGCGTTACGCCGGCCAGGGCGGCGAGCTGGCCGTGACCTGGCCTGGCTCGCTGCAAGTAGCGCGGGCCGTGTTCGCCGAGGCTCATCGGCGGTTGAACGGCTTCGTACTGGAGACACCGGTGGAGCTGGTGACGGTGCGGGTAGAAGCGGAAGGCGTCGCTCAGGCGACACGTCGAACCGCCCTGGCGCGGGGCGGCGGGGCGCGAGCGGCGTCGCAGCAGGAGGTTTGGTTCGCGTCCGGCCCGCCGGTGCTGGCGAGCGTTTACGACCGTGCCGGGCTCGGGGTGGGCGACCGGATCGCCGGGCCTGCGGTGGTGACGCAGGTGGACGCGACCACGCTGGTGCCGCCAGGTTGGGGTGCAGAGGTGGCGGAGAGTGCGGCGTTGGTCCTAACCCGGATGGGGTGACCGAGAAGACGTGGGTCGGCGACGTTGGTCGGGGACCCAGGTTTCGCCAACGCACTGCGCGCGTCAGTTCAGCTGGTGGTGCGAGAGGGGGGATTCGAACCCCCACGCCTTGCGGCGGTCGATTTTGAGTCGACTGCGTCTGCCGTTCCGCCACTCTCGCGCGTAATCGCGGTGTATCGCGGATCGAAGCTATCCGCCAAGCCGGGTTTGCGTCGGCGGCCCGCGTTCGCTATAGGGTCCGCCCGCTGGTGATCCCGGATAGCTCAGTCGGTAGAGCAAGCGGCTGTTAACCGCTGGGTCGCAGGTTCGAGTCCTGCTCCGGGAGCCAACTAAACCGAGGATTCCTCCCGGTTTGCTCCACCATGCTTAAGTGTAGTGGGTCCCTGGGACAACATCTTGGGACAACAAACGGCATAGCTAGGCTGCAGCGGGTAACACCATCGACTAGGGCGAGGGACTGATTGCCGCCCCTGCAGCCCACCAAAAGGAGAGCGTGATGAGCCTTGGAGTACCTGTGCAGATGGTGCTGTGCCACAACGCCGACTGCGCCATGAGCTTCCCCGTGTACCACGGTCTCGTCGGAACGGTTCGGCCATTCGACCATCTTCCCGATCCGTTCGAGGCCACATGCCCTGGATGCGGAAAGACGCATGAGTACGCCAAATCGGAGGTCCAGACGCTGAAGTAAGCACCACCTTCGCGCCGTCCCACAACCGGACCCTCATATGCCACCCAGATTCCGGCGGAGGGTGTTCTGCGTGCCGGACGGACTGCGGATACTTCGCGACAACAACCAGGCGCTTCCGCTTCTCACCCAGATTGACGCGCCATACCCCTGCGCGGGCAGGGATATGCCCAGCACGGCCAAGTCCGCGTCCATGCCAGCGAAGTCTCCCCCGTCGGCGGAACGCGCCGATCATCGACTGCGATCTGCGGTGTGACCAGGTGTCCCCCCCGCGCAGGCCGGGACGTGTCGAGCGCTTCGGCCGTTCGCACCGGTAGACTGCGGCAGATGGATGCCGCACACGTCATAGACCTGCGCTGCCTGCATCCGGGGACAGTCAGCGGCGATGGTCCACAGCAACACCGGCACCGGCATGTCGGGGCCATGCTCCGCCACTAGTCGGGCTGCTTTTGCGAAGAGCAAGCCGACCATCGCGAAGGCGGCCCCTCTCCACATGCGGACGCCCGACCGTCATCACAGGTTCTCCGAACTGTCCTTGCTGACGGATGGCGGCCCACTCTGACCGCTCCACCAATAGCCTCCGCTGGCAGATCCACCAGCGACTCGAAAAAAGGAGGCCGAAATGGCGAATCATGAGGGAGCGGCGCACCACAAGAAGGCCGCCGAACACCACGAACACGCAGCCAAGCATCACACCGAAGCTGCAATGCATCATGAGAATGATGACCACGAAACCGCCGCGCATCATGCTCACGCTGCCGCCGGTCATGCCGCTCATGCCCAACATCACGCCGACGAAGCTGCGAAGCACCACGCCGAGACGCACGCCAAGATCTAGTTGCGGATGATCCCGGGCTGGCCGCTGGTCTTCGTGACCGGCGGCCAGTCGCCAGCAGTCCCCCAAGGAAAATCCGCACCATCGCAGATCAACCGCGGATTGGCGGCACCACAGTGGTACGGTCGCATGCTTCAAAAGGAGCACAGGTGAACGGATACAGAACCGACACGGTCGCGGGATAAATGTCCGACGCCCGACCATTTGCCCGCTGCCCTATGGCCGCCGGTTGCCCCGGCCTCTCGGCCCCGACCAATCTCATCCGCCGCCCATAGGCCAGCCTCTCGCCACCTCATCCGCGGTAACCGCGGCATGAGGCGCACCTAGGCATCTATCCACCAGCCAAGCGAGGTATCATCTGAGCGTCGCATATATGACCAGCGAAACAGATACTGATCATTGTTTTCATCGCCGTCTGATTCGTCATAACGCCAGCGGCGACGTTTTAAGCATCAGTCACCCTCGGCTTTACATGGTCAATAGTCGGCTAGCGGCGTTGCGGCCGGCCCCCATAGGTTGCACATTGCCAGCATTCGGCAAAAGGTTTTGTCTGTGTCTCGCTTGAAAGGCCTCTCCGAAATTCCGCCGTAGATAGCGCGATAATGAGCGGCGATTTCATCGATGTTTTTCTGTGGTTCTTCGTATGATTTTCACATTGACCAACCAGACAGCGCGATACTTTCCCCGTGTAGCAAACTCCCACTGAGCCTGGCCATTGTTAATCCGCGCGGCCTTGATCGTGTGCCCAATTCCCGTGGATTGCTTATCCCTCGATCCAATCGCCTCGCGTCATCTGCCGCCCGCGATGCGTGGCGACTCGCAGGGGATCAATTTCCGCCGCCTGGTTCCTGTATTCCAAAGCGCGGCGGTTATGCTTCCGAATTGCGGCGCGAATTGCCCACTCACGCCGGAGCGCCCGCATCAGCCTGAACATTTCCCTCACCTTCCCTCGCGCTTCTCTTGATCTGCGTCAATAGGTTTCGCAGCGCCCGCCAATCGCCAGGAGTCGAGGCAGCGAACAAAGGCTCCCACGTTCCCCCGCCGCTAATCCGGAAATCCTCTTTGCTCGTCGGATCAATTTACACATGCCACGCATTTCCTGTTTGCGCGCCGGGGTCACGCCCGGGAGTTGTTTCGCACACGATCTCGTATCGGTCAAGCTTCGTTACGGTTCGTTACTGGTTCGGCTTAGGCCGCGCTCCGCGATCCCTGAGAATCCCCACGATGCGACACGAAGGCGCATTCAGGGACCACATCCTTTCAACCAACGTCCAAATTGGCGTGTTGATTGTCCCGGTCTCGGACGTTTCAGCATACGGCCTAACGGCCCGGCCTAGTGAGTATCCCCGGGCAAAGCCGGACGCTCTAGAAATATGGCCGCTCAAAGCGGCCGGCGGGTCGCTGATGTGACCCTGCAGAGGGGAGCCGCCCGAGGCGGCCGGAGACGGTGACGCGGCCCCAATTCATGCGGCCACTGAAGTGGCCG
>JASHQG010000682.1 GCA_030037665.1 Acetobacteraceae bacterium | reverse complement strand
CGGGATACGCTCGCCAGCATCAAACGCCTGGGTGTCATGCTGCCGTCTTCGGTCCGACCGGCGCTGACCTGCTGCTGTCCAAACCGGCTGACGTTTCCGTCAAAGCACTCACCCAAAGCGGCCGAAGCATGCAGGCGCGCACGATTTTCCAGACCCATCCTGGGCGGCTTTGCCCAGGCGGCATGACGAGAGCCGTCTTGGTGTGTGACCAGTCCCGACGACGCGCCGTCATCCGCACATCCGGGTCGATAGGAGGCTGCGTGACGGCTTCGAGGATGGCCGTGATCTCGCGCCACGAAGCGCCCTGATGCTGCCGGTGTCCTGGAATGGGGAGAAGAGATGCAGGTCGGCCACTATCCCTTTCCTTTGCCGACCCCGGAAGGCGAGAGATCAGCGTCTCCCAAGGCGTCGCCATCACCTTGAGCGCGAGCCTCAGACCCGGCCGGTCATCCTCGCAGCGCGGCCTGCTCCGGCACGGACGAGCGGGCGACCGGCGAGCGAAGCCGTCTTAGGATGACGCACGAGGTGCTCGGGCCGCCGACATTCTCGGAATAGGATTCGACGGACCTATGCGTTCCGATACACTGGCACCGGCAGACGACCTGCAATTCCCCGGCTGGCGTAACGGAGCGAGGTCTGGCGTCTTCGGGGAGGTACGGACGATCCACGCGAACGGGGAAGCACGACATGCCGCGTCACGAAGAGCAGACCACCCTCGCCTACAGGCCAGACGAGCTGTTCGACATCGTCTCGAACATCCGGGACTACCCCTCATTCGTCCCTTGGTGCAGCGGCGCGAAGATCCTCCGCGAGGATCAGCATGAAATCATCGCTGACCTGGTCATCGGCTTCGGCCCGTTTCAGGAGAGCTTCCGAAGCCAGGTCACTCTGGATCGACCACGGGAGTTGAAAGTGCACGCCATCGAAGGGCCGCTCGAGCATCTGACGAACGCGTGGACGTTCACGCCGGTCGCCGACAAAACCCATGTTGACTTCGTCATCGACTTTCAATTCAAGAGTCATCTGCTCGATCACGTTGCCAATGACATGTTTCACGAAGCTGCGACCCGCATGATGAGCGCTTTCGAGTCCCGTGTGCACCTGGTCCACATGATGCAGCAGCGTCGGGCGCAACATCCATCCGCATGAAGGAGCCCCCGGCCGGAGCGGAGTCCCGACCCGCTGATCGGCACCGGACTTCCGGACGGACGGAATGGCTGGCTGCACCCGCGCGCAGCCGATTATCCCTCCCGACCCGCGGTGGGGGATTTCTCGCCGCGGTTTGGATGACTGACTTCGCCGGGAACGACGTTCCCACGACCGCTCATGCGAGCACTGGCCGGGTCGATCCGCCGCTGATGCCGTTCACCGATCCCGGCCCGAAGCGGACGCCATCCGGCCTCGGGCTCATTCGTATTCCTCGCCCTCGTAGCGCACGAACCCGATCGGGCGATGGGTGAAATGCAGCACCGGAAGTCCGGGATCGTCGTCTCCTGCGGTTGCTTGGTCGGCCGGAATCCAGTCGCCCTGCATCTCCACCGGCGCGCCGGTTTCGAACGGGATATCCTGGCCAATTCCGCCTTCGGTGATGCGGATCGCGACAAACACGTTACCAGCATAATCGTTTCCGCCGTCCAATGCCTGTAGCTGGGCTATCCATATATGCTGATGCTCGGCGCCATCATGGTTGTAGCGATCGGGAAAGACGCGCGAGACAGTGGCGCTGACGTGACGAAGTTCGCCGCGGCCGGAGCCGTCTGACGCGCGCAAGTGCATATCATGATAGTCTCGGGCCATCCTCGTCTCCGTGTTCGTTGGCCACTTTGCGCGCCCGACGTGGACGGTGAGGTGACATTTCTGGGAAGTCAGCATATCCGCGACCCCGAGCCGCTGCTTCGTTGAGTGTCCCGTACAGCATCGACGTCTTGGCCACCTGCCGGAACCAAACCAGAGCGGTTGCGAGCGATCCTTCAGGCACGGAGCAGCACGCGCGGGGAACCTGGAGTGAGGCTCGAGGACATTGAAACAGGATCGTGGCGCGCCTGCATCCTGTGCTTGTCGAAACTGACACTCGCCCGGGTGAGTTGCCTCACGTCCCGGTCCACCACGTGTTGTTTCTTGTCGCCCCTCTCCCGTCGATTGATCCATGACCGCGCGAAGGCGACTTGTTCGGCTTCCTCAGTGCTGATCACGTCCACGGATGGACTTGGTCGCATCAGGGTCTTTGTGGCGACGCTCAGGGACAACACCCTCAGGTCGCTGACGACGGCTCGTCGCTGAACGAAGCGCGTCCGCAGTCGCTTGACTCCGTCGTGCAGGAGCTCTGTCGCGTGCCACCGCGATGACAGCGCTTGCCGGCTCTGACCCGAGCCTTCGCATCGAATGGGTCAGATGTCCGGGAAAATAGGCGCAATCGCCCTTCTCTAGGACATAGGTGCGATCGGGTGTCCGCATCTCCACCGTACCCGCAAGCACGAGGAACATCTCCTCTCCGTCATGCCGCTGCCCGCCGCCGGTCGGGTCGGTGCCCACATGGAACAGGAAGGCTTCCATCAGGCTGCCTTTCGGCGTGAGCAGCTCGAAGCTGTAAGCGTCGGGAGACTCCGGCACGCGGTTTCGCCCGGCAGCGCGGCTGATCCGTACGGTATCATCGCTCGTCTGCTCACCGAACAGCTGACCGACAGGCACATCCAACGCCGCGGACAGACGCAGGACCGTCTCGATGGAAGGGCGCTTGGTTCCTCTCTCCAGGCGGGAGAGGAAGCCCTTGTTCAATCCCGCGGCGGTGGCAAGTGCCTCAACGGTGTAGCCCTTCGTCAATCGGAGGTGCCGCAGGCGCGGCCCGATTCCCGGATCGGTTCTCTCAGGCAACGGCAAAGCACTGGCCCTCCGGGCGCAAGGACGGTGCGTGGGTCGTCCCGGCGCTATACTGGACGCTTGTTGTCCATTGGGACATCACAAGCACGAGAACGACCATACCAGGGTACGGATCGGCCGTCTTTGCGCTTGCGTTTGGACAACGAGTTGTCCTATGGACATCTCACGGTCGGCGCGTGGGACCATCCCGTCAGGGAAGAGCGGCGGGCCCGTTCAGCGCAAACAGCCGGCGCTTCCATGCAGCTCAGCCACCGGGCTCGACCGCTGTCGAACAGGAGATTCGCTCAATGTCCGACCTGCCTCTCATAGTCTTTGATGTTAACGAGACCCTTCTCGACCTCGAGACGATGGCGCCGACATTCGAGCGCATCTTCGATGATCAATCGGCTATGCGGCTGTGGTTTGCGAACTTCATCATGTATTCGGCCGCCCTGACCGTGGCCGGAGAATATGTGCCGTTCACCGACATTGGTGCCGCCGTGATGAAGATGCTGGCCGATACACGCGGCATCACCATCAAGGATACCGACCGACAGGAACTCACCGAGAAGTTCTCGACGATGCCGCCGCATCCCGAGGTGCCGGCGGCATTGCGCAAGCTTCGAGGGGCCGGTTTTCGCCTGTTCACGCTCACCGACAATCTGCTCGAGATCCAGAGCCGCCAGCTTGAGCATGCCGGCATCGTCGATCTGTTTGAGCGCCGTTTCAGCGCCGATGGCGTGAAACGCCACAAGCCCTCACCTGAGGCCTATGCGTATGTTGAGAAAGAACTGCAGGTAAAGCCGTCAGAGCTTTGCCTGATCGCCTGCCATACCTGGGACACGTTGGGCGCGGTCGCGGCAGGCTGGGAGGCTGCTCTCATCAGGCGTGTCGGGAATGACGTGCTGGCGGTCGGTCCTCAGCCGCATATCGTCGGTGACGATCTCAACGACGTTGCCGATCAGCTGATCGCGCGGCACACGGTGCCACGACCTCCATCGCGGCATTGAAGCGCATTGCAGTCAGGATGAAGGAAGCGATCATGCCGATGGACCACGATGGGGCGGTCGTGCTGGTGCACGGTGCCTGGGCGGATGGGTCGAGCTGGGCGAAAGTTGTACTGGGGTTGCGGGCCGAGGGCCTGACATCGGTTGCCGCACCGTTGCCGCTGACATCGCTCACGGAAGACGCGGCCGCGGTTGAGCGCACGATTGAGCGGGTCGGCCGGCCGGTTGTCCTGGTCGGACACGCCTATGCCGGCGGCGTGATCGGGGCGGCGCGGTCGGACAAGATCAAGGCGCTCGTCTATGTCGCGGCACTCGCTCCCGATGAAGGCGAAACCGTAGCCGACGTCTTCTATCGCGCGGAGCCGCATCCGGCGGCCCCGAAACTCACCCCGGACGCCAACGGGCTTATCTGGCTGCCGGAAGATGCGTTTCCGTCAGCGTTCGCACCGCACGCGTCCGCCGAGGAGCAGGCGGTGCTGTGCGCGGTCCAGCGGCCGATCGCCGTTCCATGCATCAGTACAAAGGTCGGCCGGCCGCTCTGGAAAGACCGGCCGAGCTGGTTCCTGCTGGCCGAGGCCGACCACATGATTGTCCCTCGAACACAGCGCTTCATGGCCGAGCGGATGAGCGCGACGATCCGCACGCACGAGGTCGATCATACCCCATCCGTCACTGCGCCCGACCGCGTTGTCGACATCATCCTGGAGGCGGTGCGCGCAGTCGGACCCAGCGACTGAGGTGCCGCACACCAATTCAACGGGAGTGATCATGAGCCGAATCTCGTACCGTACAGTCGATGTCGATGGCTTCAAAGTGTTCTATCGCGAGGCGGGCGTGCGCGATGCGCCTTCGCTCATTTTGTTGCACGGCTTTCCGACGGCGGGCCATATGTTCCGGGATCTGATTCCTCTTCTGGCCGATCGCTACCACCTCATCGCGCCGGACCTGCCCGGCTTCGGCCAATCCGAGGCACCGTCCCGGGCGACATTCACGTATTCGTTCGACAGCATTGCGAACCTGATCGACCGGTTCACCGAAGTCATCGGGCTCAGCCGCTTCGCCATCTATGTATTCGACTATGGCGCCCCGACAGGCTTCCGCATTGCCGCCAAACATCCGGATCGGGTCACTGCCATCATCTCCCAGAATGGCAATGCATACGAGGAAGGCCTGAGCGAAGGCTGGAACCCGATTCGGGCCTATTGGGAAGACGCTTCACCGGCGAACCGCAATGCGCTCCGCGCATTCCTCACCCCGGAGACGACCAGGTGGCAATATATGCACGGCGTGCCTGATCCAGGCGCCGTGTGTCCCGACGGCTACTCGCTGGATAATTTCTACCTGGCCCGCCCGGGCCAGGACGACATACAGCTCGATCTCTTTGGCGACTACAAAAGCAACGTCCGGCTCTACCCGACCTTCCAACGCTATATGCGGGATCATAAACCAAAGCTGCTGGCCGTGTGGGGTCGGAACGACCCATTCTTTCTTCCGGCGGGCGCGGAAGCTTTCAGACGTGATATTCCTGACGCCGTTGTGCGGTTCTTCGACACCGGGCATTTCGCGCTGGAGACACACGCCATCGAGATCGCGGCAGAAATTCGCGACTTCCTCGGCAATTGACTGACCAACCGGTCCCACCTTTCTCTCCCGCACGCGCGAGCGGCCGAGGACGCGGGGAGATGTTGCTCGCGGATGCGGCGCGAGCGATCCTCTGCCGCGCCATGCCGTTCGCAATGTGCCGTCACGGCGGAGCGCCGCTGATGCTGTATGGTTCCCGCCCGGCCAACACGGAGAGGCAACGCTGATGGCCGATCGACAGGTAATTACCGGGGGCCTCGTGCTCTCCGACCCGGCCGCCGGCGCTCACCCGGCCGACATCGTCGTGGAAGGCGACAGTATCAGGGGCATCGCACCGCCCGGCAGCGTCGCCGATGCCAAGCCGGTCAAAGCGGTGAACCGGCTGATCATTCCCGGACTGATCAACGCCCACACCCACGGGCACGGCGGATTGGCGAAAGGCATCGGCGACCGCTGGTCGCTCGAACTGCTGCTCAATGCCGGCCCGTGGATCAATGGTGGCCGCCGCAGCGAAGACCGCTATCTGTCGACCTTGCTGTCCGCGGTGGAGATGGTGCGCAAGGGCTGTACGGCCTGCTACGACCTCTCCTTCATGCTGCCGGTGCCGACGATGCAAGATCTGCACGCGGTGGCGCAGGCCTACGTTGATGCCGGCATGCGCGCGGTCATCGCGCCGATGATCGCCGATCGCAGTTTCTACCAGGCCATTCCTGGACTGCTTGACGCCTTCCCGCCAGAACTGCGGGCGTTGGCTGATGCCATGCGAAGCGCCGCGCCGGAGGCGATCCTGACGCCAATTCGCGACGCCGCGGCCCGGTGGTCCTATTCGAGCGACCACATCCGTCTGGGAATCGCGCCGACGATTCCGCTGCACTGCTCGGATGACTTCATGCAGGCGTGCCGCAACCTGGCCGTGGAATTCGCTTTGCCGCTGCAGACCCATCTGGCGGAATCGCCCGTGCAGCGTGCCGCCGCCCAGCGCCGCTACGGTACCACATTAACCGCGCACCTGCACCGGATTGGCCTGCTCGGACCGGGCTTCAGCGGGGCGCATGCGGTTTGGATCGATGATTCAGAGATCGATCTGCTGGTCCGTTACGGCGGCACGCTGGCGCACAACCCCGGCTCCAATCTCCGCCTGGGCAACGGCATCGCCGACATGCGCCGCGCGATTTCGGCCGGCGTGACGATCGGCGTGGGTACCGACGGCTCATCGTCCGCCGACAACCAAAACATGTTCGAGGCAACGCGCCTGGCGGCCTTTCTCTCGCGCGTATTCGACCGGGCGCCCGCTGAGTGGATCGGCGCTGCCGAAGCCCTGCAGCTGGCGACCGAGGGCAGCGCCGCAGTCCTCGGCATGGCCGGCCGGATCGGCCGTATCGCTGCCGGCTACAAGGCCGACCTCGTGTTCCTTGATACGAACCACGTCAACCTGGTGCCGTTGAACAATGCGGTCCAGCAGGTGGTCAACACCGAGGATGGTATGGCGGTACGCGAGGTGATGATCGGCGGCCGCTTCGTGCTGCGTGACGGTGAGCTGCCGGGGCTGGACTGGCCAGGCATCGTGCAGCGCGCCCGCGATGCCGCGACGCGCCTCGCCGCGACGAACGCCGCCGCGCGCGCGGTGGCGGATCGCCTGGCGCCGGTGGTGGACCATTTCTGCGTCGGACTCGGCCTCTGCGCGCACGACCTGCCACGCAGGCTGCCTGCCGCCGCACCGCGGGACTGAGTACCGCTACCCCATCGCGTGCCAACAAACGCAGACGTGTGCGCCGCGGCTGGATGCTCAGTCGACGGAAACCGGATGCTCAGTCGACGGAAAACGGAGAACGTCGCGCTTCGAATTTGCCGTTGTGGTCCGCATGATTCTTGTCGTGCGGCGTGGGCCGCTCTGGTCAAACCGGGAGAGCCGGCGGCGGATGTTGCGACATTCATCCATCCAATGCCGCCTCGATTTGCTCGAGACTGCGGCCCTTCGTTTCGGGCACAATCGCGGCGACAAACGCAAGTGCGGCCAGGCTGAGCACGCCATAGATCACGAAGGCCCCCGCCCCACCCAACGCACCCACCAGGTCGAGAAACGTTACCGCAACGATCAGGTTGAAGCCCCAGTTGGTAACGCTGGCGAGGCTCATCGCTCTCCCCCGCAGTGCCAGCGGGAAGATCTCCGCGATTAGCAGCCAGAACACCGGGCCCAGCCCGATGGCGAAGAATCCGACATAGGCGGCAACCGAGATGACGGCGATCCAGGCCAACGCGCCCGATGTGCCGGCGAGGAACGCGCCCGACAACACGAACAGCGTGGCCGCCATTCCGCCGAGGCTCCAGAAAAGGAGCTGCCGCCGGCCGAGACGATCGATCAGCCAGATCGACACGACGGTCATGATCACGTTGACCGCGCCGACACCGGCTGTCGCGAGGATGGATGTCGCGGCGGAGGACAGGCCCGCCGACTGGAAAATGATGGGCGCGAAGTAGATGACGGTGTTGATCCCGGTGATCTGCTGAAACATCGCCAGGCCGACCCCGACGATCAGCGGCCGGCGCACGCGTGGCGACAGCAGCTCCCGGGCACTGGCCAGCTTGCGGTCTTCGCGCGCGATGTCCTGACGCAGCGTGGCCAGTTCCTGCGACACGTCGGTGGTGCCACGCAGCCGCCGCAGCACGTTCTCAGCGTCGAGCACCCGGCCATGGCCGGCGAGCCAGCGCGGGCTTTCCGGCAGAACCAGCATGCCGATGGACAGAACAATGCCGGGCACCGCTCCGAGCGCCAGCATCCAGCGCCAGCCCCCGGTCGCACGGGCGAGCGCGTAGCCGACGAGATAGGACACCAAAATCCCGATCGTGATACAAAGCTGGTTCAGTGACACGATCGCGCCGCGCTCGCGCGCTGGCGAGATTTCCGCGAGATAAAGCGGCGTCAGCATCGACGCGATACCGATGGCGAGGCCGACCAAGAAGCGGCCGAGCAGTAGAACGGCCACATGCTGTGCGACGGCCGAGACGACGGCCGCGACAATGAACAGCAGGCCGGCGCCCAGGATCACACCGCGGCGGCCGGCACGATCCGACAAATGGCCGGCCAGCCCCGCGCCAATAGCCGCACCCGCCAGCGCAATGGCGACCACGACGCCCTGCATGGTCGTCGATAGCACCATAACGTCGCGGATGAAGATCAGCGCACCGGAAATGACACCGGTATCGTAGCCGAACAGCAGGCCGCCCAGCGCAGCGACCGATGCGATGAGATAGAAGCTCATGGTGCTCACCCTGAGACTTGTACGTCGGCGAGACGAAATCGTTGCGCAACGCCCGCACGACAGAGGCGGTTGATAGACGATTTGGTTGCCGGAACAAGCCTTTGATAGCAGAGAACCGCCAGAGACCGGGCCGGTCATCTGGCGCCTGTTCTGTCGCCGCTGGCTAATCTCTAGCCAATGCGTGGTGCGATAGTCATTCCACGGGCGGCGAATGTTCATCACTCGGAAGACATTCTCTTTCGCGGCAGGTGACATCGTGAGTGGGACAGCCCGCCGGCGCTGATCCTCTCAGTGCTGATAGGAGATGGTCCATGTGTGTTGTCGCGGATTTGTTACCGCTCACAGCGTCCAGCCCTGTCGGTCACAAGAAAATCATGAACGCCGCGCTGTGCGTTCGCCGTTGCCGTCGCAGGATCGTTGTCGTGTGCCCGGGGGAAACGACCGCCGGACCAGGAGAGCCGGCGGCGCCAGAAGACGATGGCCGGTTCGTGGCCCGCTCTCTCAATGTCCTGTGCGAATTTGTTCAATCGTAGCTAATCGGTGTGGATCGGGCCTGTGACGCGAAATTGCGTCACAAACAGGCAATTCACCATTCGAACAGGAAAGACCACCCGCCTGCTGGGTGTCAGCGTCACGGCAATCCAGGTGGTTCACTTTCTGGGTTCCGTGGTTTCAACCAATGTTCGAGGAGGCTCGGCCGTGAGCATGCTGACCCGGCCTGCCGGCTCCGAAAGCCTGGCGCGATATTTGCGCACAATCCATGCGTGCCCGATGCTGTCGGCCGAGGAGGAACTCGCGCTGTCACGTGCGTGGCGGGATACCCAGGATCTGGCTGCAGCGCACAAGCTGGTCACCTCGCATCTGCGGCTCGTTGTGCGGATCGCAATGGACCATCGCGGCTACGGCCTGCCGCTCGGGGAACTGATCAGCGAGGGCAACATCGGCATGATGCGGGCGCTGCGGCGCTTCGATCCCGAGCGCGGCTTCCGTCTGGCGACCTATGCGATGTGGTGGATCAGGGCCGCCATCCAGGAATACATTCTACACTCGTGGTCGCTGGTGAAAATGGGCACCACGGCCGCGCAGAAGAAGCTGTTCTTTAAGCTCAGGCGACTGAAAGGCCAGATGCGCGCGTTCGACGACGGCGACCTCGCGGCCGACCAGGTTGCGAACGTTGTGAAGCTGCTGGGCGTGCCGGAACATGAGGTGATCAGCATGAACCGACGGCTTGCGGCGCCGGACCACAGCCTCAATGTCCCGATCCATCCGAACGACGATGATCGGTGGCAGGACTGGCTGGTTGATGAGACAAACAACCAGGAAACAGAATTCGCAGAGCGTGAGGAGTTCGCAAACCGCAAGGCACTTCTCGCTCAGACATTCGGTCTGTTGAACAAACGCGAGCAGCATATTCTGACGGAGCGGCGGCTGAAGGAAGATCCGACGTCACTCGACAAGCTGGCCACGCACTACCGCATTTCGCGGGAGCGAGTTCGTCAGATCGAGATGCGAGCGCTGAGCAAATTACAAAAAGCCATGAAGGCGCAAACGGTCGCGCCGGTTATCGGCACAGATTCCGCCCCCGCAGAACTGTCCGCCGCCGCAGCGTAACGCTCGCCCGCCGGCACGTTTGGACAAACGCTGGCCGTCTCGCGTAGGGTCTGCTTGACCGGTTTGCGTAGCGTCGATATGCGCTGTCCCCAGCGGGCAAGGGAGATACGACGTTGAACGAAACTCCGGACGAGCTTGCCATCAACACAATTCGTATGCTGGCGGTGGATGCCGTGCAGCAGGCGAACTCAGGCCATCCCGGCACGCCGATGGACGCCGCGCCAACGGCCTACGTGCTGTGGCAGCGTTTCCTGCGTTACAATCCCGTTGCACCCGAGTGGATGAACCGTGACCGCTTCATTCTGTCCGCCGGGCACGCATCCGCGCTCCTCTACAGCCTGATCCTTCTCAGCGGCATTAAGGCGCCCGACGGCACCGACGCGGTGAGACTAACCGACCTCGAGACGTTCCGTCAGGCCGGCAGCCGCTGTCCGGGTCACCCGGAATACCGCGTGACCACGGGCGTGGAGACCACCACCGGCCCGCTTGGCCAGGGTGCCTCGACGAGCGTCGGCATGGCTCTGGCCCAGCGCTGGCTCGGCGCCACCTACAATCGCCCTGACTTCACTCTGTTCGATTTTCGCGTCTTCGCTTTGTGCGGCGACGGCGACATGATGGAAGGCGTCACCAGTGAGGCCGCCTCCCTCGCCGGCCACCACCGCCTGGCGAACCTCTGCTGGATCTATGACAGCAATCATATCTCGATCGAGGGCAATACCAATATCGCGTTCACCGAGGACGTCGCGGCGCGTTTCCTCGCCTATGGCTGGCATGTCACGCGGATCAGCGACGCCAACGACCTCGACCAGCTCGACGGAGCCTATCGCGAGGTCCTGGCGGTGACTGACCGTCCGTCGCTGATCATCGTGCCCAGCCATATCGGGTACGGCTCGCCGCACAAGCACGATTCGGCAGAAGTGCACGGCGAGCCGCTCGGTGATGCCGAAGTGCGATTGGTCAAGCAGTTCTTCGGCTTCGATCCTGATGGGCGCTTCGTCGTGCCGGATGGCGTGCGCGAGCATTTCGCCGCAGGAATCGGCGCACGCGGCGCGGCGCTACACCGTGAGTGGCGTGCGCTGTTCGAGCGTTATCGCGCGGCCCACCCCGATCTGGCAGCAGAGATCGAGCGCATCCAGAACGGCACATTGCCCGACGGCTGGGAGCGGTCCATTCCGACATTCCCGGCTGATGCCAAGGGTATGGCAACCCGCGATGCCTCCGGCAGGGTGCTGAATGCGATCGCGCAGCAAATCCCCTGGCTGGTCGGCGGTGCCGCCGACCTGGCGCCGAGCACGAAGACGCGCCTGGTGTTCGAGGGCGCCGGCGACATGCAGGCGCTGGGCGGCCCGGGCACGCCGGGCGGGCGCAACATGCATTTCGGCGTGCGTGAACATGCTATGTGCGCGATCGTCAACGGGCTGGTGCTGTGCGGCCTGAAGGCATTCGGCTCGGGGTTCCTGATCTTCACCGACTATGCCCGCGGCGCGATCCGGCTCGCCTCACTGATGGATCTTCCGGTCATCCATATCTGGACGCATGACTCAATCAGCGTGGGCGAGGACGGGCCGACGCATGAGCCGATCGAACAACTGGTGTCACTCCGCGCCATTCCGGGCATGGCGGTGATCCGCCCGGCCGACGCCAACGAAACCGCCGAGGCGTATCGCTGCATTCTTGGGCTGCGAGACCGTCCGGCGGCACTGATCTGCTCCCGCCAGGCGTTGCCGACCATCGACCGGCAGGAATACGCGGCGGCGAGCGGCCTTGCAAAAGGCGCCTACGTGCTGGCCGACGGCCCTGGCGAGCCGGCGGTTATTCTCGTCGGCACGGGCAGCGAGGTCGCGCTCTGCCTCGCCGCGCGGACATTGCTGGCCGACGAACACATCACGGCCCGTGTTGTCAGCATGCCGTCGTGGGAGTTGTTCGAGGCGCAGCCGCAATCCTATCGCGAGACCGTTCTGCCACCGGCCATCACCGCGCGCGTTACGGTGGAAGAAGGCGCGACGATCGGCTGGGATCGCTACGCCGGCCCCGGGGGCGTCGTGCTCGGCATGCACAGCTTCGGCATGTCCGCGCCGAGCAAGACGGTAAGCGAGCATTTCGGGTTCACCGCCAGCCACGTGGCCGAAGCCGCCCGGCTCGCGATCCGCCGCCGCGGCTGAGAAAGGGAGACTAAGTGATGCAGCTGGGAATGATCGGACTTGGCCGGATGGGCGCCAACATGGTGGAGCGCCTGATGGCGGCGGGACACCAGCTCGTCGTGTCCGACCGCAACGCGGCAGCGATGCAGCCGCTGCTGACGCAGGGGGCCAAGGGCAGCACCGACCTCGCGGAATTCGTCCGGCTGCTGCAACCGCCGCGCGCCATCTGGCTGATGCTGCCGGCAGGTGGCGTGGATCCTTTCCTGGCCACGCTCACGCCGATGCTGTCGCCGGGCGACATCGTCATCGACGGAGGCAACTCCTATTACCACGACGACATTCGACGAGCGGCCGCGCTGCAGCAAAGTGGTCTGCGCTATGTTGACGTTGGCACCAGTGGCGGCGTGTGGGGGCGTGAGCGCGGCTACTGCCTGATGATCGGTGGGGACACGGACGCGGTGCGCCATCTTGATCCGATTTTCCGGGCGCTCGCGCCGGGCGTCGCCGCCGCGCCTCGCACGCCGGGTGTCACCGGTGAACCGGACAGCGCCGAGCAGGGTTATCTCCATTGTGGCCCGAGCGGCGCGGGACACCTCGTGAAGATGGTCCACAACGGCATCGAATACGGCATGATGGCGGCATTTGCCGAGGGCCTGAACATCCTGCGTCATGCGGATGCCGGCAAGCATCAGACCGAGACGGATGCGGAAACCACGCCGCTCAGGCATCCGGAGCACTATCGCTACGACATTGACATCGCCCGCGTCGCCGAACTGTGGCGGCGCGGCAGCGTTGTGGCCTCGTGGCTGCTCGACCTCACCGCCCAGGCGCTGCAGCAGAGCCCGGACCTGGCCGATTTCAGTGGCCGGGTTTCGGATTCCGGCGAAGGCCGCTGGACGGTGCAGGCGGCAATCGAGGAGGGCGTCCCGGCGCCGGTGATCAGTGCGGCACTTTATGCACGCTTTGCCTCGCGCGGTGCTGAGGACTTTGCCGACAAACTCCTCTCAGCCATGCGCTTCGGCTTTGGCGGTCACGTCGAGAAACCCAGTGCGGCGGCTTGAACGGAAAGGAGTCGGCAAATGAATGCGACGGCAAAACTCCACAGCGCCGGCCAGAGCCTCTGGCTGGACGACATCACCCGCGAATTGCTCGACAGCGGCACGCTGCAACAATACATCCGAGAGCTATCGGTGACCGGCCTGACGTCCAATCCCTCCATCTTCGATCACGCCATCACCCACAGCGATAAGTACGACGGCGAAATCCGCCGTCTGACCGCACGCGGTTATTCCGGTGAGGCGCTGTTTTTCGAGCTGGCACTGGCGGACCTGGAGCGGGCGGCCGATATGTTCCACCCGATCCACCAGGCGACTGCCGGCACCGATGGCTGGGTCTCGCTCGAGGTCTCGCCGCTGCTTGCCTATCAGACTGACGAGACAATCGCCGAGGCGCAGCGTCTGTGGCACCGCGCCGACAAGGACAATCTGTTCATCAAGATCCCGGGCACGAAAGAGGGCTTACCCGCGATCGAGCAGTCCATCGCCGCCGGCGTGCCGGTGAACGTCACGCTCCTCTTCTCGCCGCGGCAGTATGAAGCCGCCGCGGACGCCTATATGCGTGGGCTGGAGCGGCGGATTGCCGCGGGGCTCGCCCCTGATGTCCGCTCGGTGGCTTCGGTCTTCATCAGCCGATGGGACCGTGCGGTTGCCGACAAGGTGCCGGCGGAGCTGCGCAACCGGCTTGGAGCGGCGATCGGCAAGCTCGCCTATAAGAGCTATCGCGAGCTGCTGGACTCCAATCGCTGGCAGCGACTGATGAACCACGGCGCGGCACCACAGCGGCTGTTGTTCGCCAGCACAAGCATGAAGGATGCGAAAGCGCCCGACGCATTCTATGTCGACACACTCGCTGCGCCGAACACCGTCAACACCATGCCCGCGGCGACGCTGACGGCGTTCGCGGATCATGGCGATGCCGGCACACTGCTGCAGCGGGACGGCGGTGACGGCGCCGCGACGATTGCAGAGCACGTCAAGGCGGGTATCGACGTCGACGCGCTGGCCGAACAGCTGCAGTCGGATGGTGCGCAGGCCTTCGTCGAATCGTGGAAGGATTTGCTGCAGGCGATCGATACCAAGAGCCGCGCGTTGGGTGTGAAAAAGGCCGCCTGATCGGTCGCGCCGCGCAAGCCCCTGCCTCGGGCGCTGGGTTCAGGGAGGGGCTGCAACGCAAAGTCGCCGATCTTCCCGGCAGCATGCGCGAGAGGGGGGCGGTTGCCAGCGGCCGGCACGGTTCGTCATGCCGCCGCACATGGCCGCGACGTCAGGACCGCATCACCTGGAGCGTCCACGTGACCGTGCGGGTGAGGGCCTCGGCGGTGGCGAGATCGAAGGCCCGTACCACGCTGCTCACCTCGTTTTGCGCCGCACGGCTTTGACCGCCGATCAGCGTACGGCCAACCGTCCGGTGCCCTGGCAGGCGTACCAGGCGCATGTCCAGGCTGACATCCACCACAGGCGGACTTGCGGCCGCTGCGTCATAGCGTGCGGTGAAGGCACGTATCTGCGTCTGCAACAGATACCCGCTGCTCATCCCCTCGGGATCGGTCCAGACATCGGCGATCCGCCCGGTGTCTTCGAACGCCTCCACAAGCAGTGTCTGCAGCAGCGCCGGCACCCGATCCGTCCAGGTGACGTCGGCGAAATAAGTGAACCGGGTGGCGCCGCGGGTCAGTGCGATGCGGTCCGAGTCGAGATTCTCCGGCGCCGTCGGCGTGTCGATCGCCAGGCTGCCGCGCCCTACCCTCGGGCCGGCCGGATCGAGGTCGGTCGTCGGGCTCAGCCGGAACATCTGAGCGGGCGGATTCGAGACCAGACTGCAGCCCGCCAGCGACATCAGGCAGGACGACACCATCATCCGGCGGCGGGTTATCAGCCGGTTGTTCATGGCGGCCGGTATCCGCCGGTGCTGGCACCAAACAGAATCTCCCGCGGATTACGCTCGAGCCCACGCGACAGCCGGTTCAGGCTGGCGGCCAGGTCGTCGGCTCGGCGCAGAATCTGATCCAGCTGCGCGATATCCGCGGTGGTCAGGTGCTGCAGTCCAGGACGGGCGGCCTGCACCGTCGCGTCCAGATCGGTGGCGAGCTTGGTTGCCCGGTTGAACGTGGTGTCCGCCGAATCGATCAGGCGGTCCGCCTTGGCCGGTTCATGTTTCATACCATTCACTATGGCATTCACTGTGACGCTGGCCGAGGCAAGATTGTGCATGGTCTCGTGCGCATCCCTGATAAGACGGTCGATGTCCTTGTCGCGCCCGGCGATCGTGCCGGTTGTGTCGCGGAGGTTCGCCAGGGTCTCGGCGATCGCCTGGCGGTTCTTGTCATCCAGCACCGCCTCCACGCGCTGCGCAATGATCAGCAGATGGGCGAGTACTTCAGGGGCGTTGGCAAACACCTGCTGCAGGGACGAAGGTCGGGATATGATGGTTGGATAGCGTTCGCCGGCCGCCGCCTTCAGCGGCGGTGATCTGAGAGTTCCACCCGAGATCTCTACGTAGCTGACGCCAGTCAGCCCCTGGCTTTCCACTGACGCGATTGAATCCGAATGGATTTCGATGCCCTGGCGCACCTTGAGCAGCAGCGTGACAAGCTCCGGGTCCGCCTCATCCAGATTGATGCCAGAGACATGGCCGACATCGATACCGTTCAACCGAACGGGCGCGCCGGCGCTCAATCCGCTGACCGATCCGGACACATGCGTCTGGTAGATGTCGAATTCGGTTTTGAACTGCACGCGCGCGATCCACAGGAAGCCGATCAGCATTCCCGCCAAAACAAGCAGAACGAACACACCGACGGCAACGTAGTTAGCGCGCGTTTCCATGATCGAACGTCCGCTTCAGGCCTGTGCCATGGCGCGTACGCCGGCGAAATATTCATGAATCCACGGATTCGGGTCGTGTATGAGCGTGTCGATCGTGCCGACCTTGATCTTGCGATCGACCAGGACGGCGATGCGGTCGCTGGTCGCGCGCAGCGTTCCCAGGTCATGCGTCACCATGAATACAGTCAGCCGCAGGCTTTGCTGTAAGTCGCGCACCAGCAGGTCGAATTCGGAGGCGGAGATCGGGTCCAGACCCGCGGTCGGTTCATCCAGAAACAACAACTCGGGGTCAAGTGCCAGGGCCCGCGCGAGGCCGGCGCGCTTGCGCATGCCGCCGGAAAGTTCGGCGGGATATTTGTCGGCTGCATCGGGCGGAAGGCCGACCATGCTCAAGCGGACCGAGGCGATCTCATCCATCAGTTGCTGTGGCAGATCAGTGTGCTCGCGCATCGGCGTCTGCACGTTCTGCGCAACGGTCTGGTCACCGAACAGAGCACCGTCCTGGAACAGGACGCCGCAACGAACCTGAACCTGTATCAAAGCGTCTCCGGCGAGGCGGGCAACGTCATGACCCAGCACTTCGATGTGGCCACCCGACGGGTGCTCCAATCCGACGATCGAGCGCAACAACACCGACTTGCCGGAGCCGGAACTGCCGACCACGCCGAGGACCTCACCACGAAACACATCGAGGTCGATATGGTCATGCAGCGTGTGCCCGCCAATCTCGGTGGTGAGGTCCTGGATTCGGATGACGGTGTCCGACTCGGCCATGACAATCAGATGCCCAGCTTGGAGAAGAGGACGGAGAACACTGCATCGGCTGCAATCACCAGGAAGATCGACTCGACCACCGCCTGCGTCGTGTGCCGTCCGACACTGCCGGCGTTGCGTTCCGCAGCAAACCCATGATAGCAGCCGACCAGGCCGATGATGAAGGCGAACACTGGTGCCTTGATCACGCCGACCCAGAACGTCCAGCCCACCACTGCTTCACGCAACTGATGCAGGAACGCGGGAATCGTGATGCCGAGATCGAGATAGCATGTTGCGGCACCGCCGATCAGGCCCATGATGTTCGAATAAAATGTCAGCAATGGCAGCGTCAGCACGATGCCGAGCAAGCGCGGCAAGATCAGCACTTCGACGACATTGAAGCCGCTGACCTGGATCGCATCGATTTCCTCGCTGAGTTTCATGGTGCCAATCTGCGCAGCGAAGGCCGAGCCGGAACGTCCGGCAGCGATGATCGCCGCCATCAACCCGCCCAGCTCGCGCAGCACGCCGACGCCGAGCAGATTCACGGTAAAGACGTCCGCACCGAAACGGCTCAATTGATCGGAACCCTGATAGGCAAACACGACGCCGATCAGCAACGAAAGCAGACCGACGATCGGCGTTGCGTTCAGTCCGGTCTCTTCCATCTGGCGCACCAGCGCAGCGACGCGCAGACGACGGGGCTGCATGACCGTGGCCACCGTCTCGAACACGATGAGGCCGAAGAAGCCGAGCAGTCCGTAGCCCTGATAGAGCGTGTGGCTGAAACCGCGTCCGATCCGTTCCAACCGTCTTACCACGGTGGGCGGCGGCGGCGGAGAGACGGGGGGCGCACGGCAATCGTGATCGATCGTGTGCACCAGGGCGCGGTATTTTGGATCGACGTTCACCGGCTCCACCGCGACGCCACGACGCTCCAGGCTGCGCTTCGTGCGCAACAGCAGCCAGGCGCCGACCGTGTCCAGGCGTTCGATCGCACCACAATCGAATACCGCTTTGGCGTCGCGTCCGACGTCGAGCGCCCGCAGCACCGGGTCGAGGCGACGCGCCTCGCCACGAACCCACTCACCGCCGACGATCAGACGAAACGTGCCGTTATCACGCTCCGTGCGGTACCACGCGGCCTGCGTCGACAGCGGCGCGTCCATCGGCGGCTCCATCCCGCAGCAATCCAGCCAATCCTTTTGGAGCCACCGCGCATTCCGTTCTTGAACGGAGGTGCGGCCTTTTGGCGAATCGCACCTCTCATCGACGCAGGCGGCAGCGCGCGGCGGCCAATGATGGGGGAGGCGCCGGCCCCGGGTAATGCGGCGATTTGGCAAAAGACGTGATTGATTCAGACAATAGAAGGCTGCCTGCCGCGCGTAGGGTTGGTACGATCCCGTGCCCCAGGGTAACGGGGCGCTGGGCGTCAGAGTGCGGCCGACGCTCTCCGACGGGTGTCCGCCGCACTGACACACACGAGTAGGAGCAGGACTATGAGAGCACTGAACCTCGCCGGAGCGGTCGCGATCGCGCTGACATTCGGCACCACGATGGCGCTGGCGCAATCTCAGGTGGGCGACGGCAGCAACACCAAACCCATCCCCACCACGACTCCCGGATACAACATCGGCACCGGCTCAGCGCATGTGGGGGATGGCAGCAACACCAAGCCCCTCTCCCCCACGACGCCCGGCTACAGCGTCGGTGTCGGCGCCGCGCACGTGGGCGACGGCAGCAACAGCAGGGCCATCTCTACGGCCACGCCTGGATACAGCACTGGCACCGCCTCAGCCCAGAAAAAGGCCGCGGGGAACTGAGGCTGACACGATCGCCGCAGGTTGCCTGCAGCAAGCAAGCTTTGCAGAGCAGCGGCAGATAACGCTCTGGCGGGATGCGGGCGGCGGCGCTTAGGCCGGGCCCGACCCTGCCTATCGGTACGGGAGGCCGGGGGTAACCTCGGCCTCTTTTTTTACCGAACCCCAGACAGGCTCGGGGGATGCGGGCCGACCAGCGTGATCCCGCGCGACTTCGCCCCGCGGGCCGCTGCTATGGCGTCCAGGCGCTTGCGTCACCGACCGAGCCGAACCCGCCCGGCAACTCCGGCGTCGCAAGCAGCCCGGATACGTAGACGCGCCCGACGTAGAGCGTCACCCATCTGGTGTCCGTCTTGCCGTGGACGAGCAGCGCGACGAGATCACCGTCGCTCGACGCCCCGCGCGCGAGCTCATGCATGACGTCGGCGGGACTGGTGGCCGGCTTGCCATCCACGCGCTCGATCACGTCGCCCGGCCTCAGGCCCATGGCGTCGGCCTGGGATCCGTGGGTGACCGCGGCGACCTGCACCCCGATGACTGGCCCAGAACGGGTCTGTTCCGTGGTCGCCTTGGCTGCCAGCTGCAGGCCGAGGCCGGTCGCCTGGGCCGCAGCCACGAGAGCCGGGCTGGCCAACACGTTACTGCGCAGCGCAGTCAGGTCCGGCCATGGCGTGCCGCGCACCTCCACGTCCTGCATCTGGCGATCACGCCATATCAACAATGAGATCGGCTGCCCGATCGGCCGGGTGACAATGTAGGTCAGCACGGCACTGGCACTGGCCAGCGCATGGCCGTCCGCGCCGGCGATGATGTCGCCAGGCTGGATCCCGGCCGCCGCGGCCGAACTGTCCGGAACCACCGCGGTGACAATGGCGCCCGACGTATCCGGACGGCCAAAAATCGTCGCGAGCCGCGCGGTCAGGGTCTGTAGATGCAAACCGACCCAGCTCGGCGCGGCACTCTGCAGATTGTCCAGCCGGCTGGCGACGAACTGTGCCTCGTTGGCGGGCAGCGCAAACCCGATCCCGATGGAGCCCAGGACATGGCTGTTGGATAGCAACGCGGTATTGATCCCAACGATTTTGCCGGAGCAGTCCATTAATGGACCACCGGAGTTACCCGGGTTGATCGTCGCGTCAGTCTGAATGTAATCGTCAAATGGCGAGGACATCAGATCACGGCCGCGCGCGCTGACCACGCCGACGCTGACCGAGGTCCCGAGACCCAACGGATTGCCGACCGCAATGACCGTCTGGCCAATCCGCAGGGCAGCACTGTTGCCGAACGGAAGGGTTGGCAACGGCTGGGGCACATTCACCTTGAGCAGCGCGAGATCCACCAGAGATGCGGCCGCGATCAACTGCGCCGGCACCTCGGTGTTGTCGTTGAGCCGGACCGTGATGACCGCCGCATCCTTGATGACATGCTTGTTGGTGATGATGACCCCGGCGGGGTTGATGATGGACCCGGATCCAACGAACGTCTCGAAATGCGGCGGCGTCGGTTCGTCTCCGGCCCCGGCGGGCACGGGGGTGTTTGCGATCGACTTGCCATCCGCCGTGGCAGCGACACCGTCCGCCTCGCCGTTCGTCGTGAGGACCTTCACGACCGTGATGTTGACGATCGAGGGTAAGGCCTGGGTCACGACGTCCGCGACGTCACAGCGAGCTGGCGCCGCGGCCCTCGCCGGCATGCCGGCGCCAATCGCACAAAATGCAGCCGTGGCAACGATAGCCAGCGGCAGGCGACCCATCCAATTGCGCCACGTCATCGCGACAATCCTTCACCGACCCGATCACGTTAGATTCGTTTCCTTTGGAACGATCCCCCCATCTGCGCACCGCCGATTATACACAACATCATGGCTGGCGGGCCCCTGCGGCCGACAATATTCCAGCGTGGGCAGGAAGCCGGCTGCACCCGCGTGATGAGATCGGCCCATGACAAGACATACACGCGGGCCGAAGAAGGGAACAGGGCTTGATAGTGAAACGGCGCAAACCGGAGCCGTCACGTCCGCACGGCCGTGGCGCGGTCTGCGCCCGCTGCGCCATCGTGTGGAGAGGTTGGTGCCTGCCATGCGCGGCCTTCAGCCTGCCGCTCCGCGGCGCACTGCGTGCGATGGGATCCCGCGCCACGCGCGCGCCGTCGTTGGTGAGGCCACGCGGATCCGAGGGGCCGGCCACCAGATGACGCGGACCGCCGGCGCACTGGCTATGCGCCGGCGGGGATCAGACATGAGCTTCCGGAAAATGCGCGCCGAAACT
>JASHQG010000681.1 GCA_030037665.1 Acetobacteraceae bacterium | reverse complement strand
ATTTAAATCCTGAATTGAGTGCTCTTGTTGTGGTTGTGGCGGTGGCCATGTGGGCGACGCGCAGCGCGTCCAAGCTGCTCCGCAGGAGCGGCGTCATGTTCGCGGTCATCAGGGCTGCAACGCCCGCGTGCGTCGGAGGGATTCGCCCTGCAGCTCGATCCGCTGGGCGTTGTGAAGGAGGCGGTCGAGGATGATGTCGGCGGCGGTGGGATCGCCGATAAGCTGATGCCATGTGTCCACGGGGAGTTGGCTGGTGATAATGCTGGAATGCTGGCAGTAGGGGTCCTCGAGAATTTCGAGCAGCTCGTGGCGGGCTTCGGACGTGAGGGGCTCGAGAGCCCAGTCATCCAGGATAAGTGTGGATGCCGATGAGAATCCGCGTGAATCTGCCCAAGCGTGAAATCCTGGCACACGATTTGCGTTAGTCGGAGGCCGCCGTCGAACGCGCCATTGCCACTGGGCGGGGTTGCCAACAGTGTCAAGCCCTTGCCGCCGTAGGCGGTGGCCCAAGGCCAGGCTTTACGCTGTTGGCGACCCTGCCAGACTCACTCCGCGCGGCTGACGGCTGCCGCAACTCGTCGGCAAATAACCGCGGATTTCCGCCGGCGCTAACACTTCTCGTCCATCACCATCAACTGGCGTGGCAAACCGCTGCGTAGCTACCGGACAATCGTCCAACTGATTGCAGCCACGACGACCAACACCCGCCTCGAGGTGCGGGTTCTCCTCGACGAAGCCAAATACCCCAAAGGGAGGAAAGTGAGTGACGCTCAACCCCGACTTTGACAGTTTGCGGGCACATGGCAGGGGTCTCTCGTAGCCGAACCCCCACGATTTCAGTATGTTATGCGCGCGCAGCGGCCAGTCCGGGCGAAAAATCCTAGATACATGGAATAGCGATTTAAGGCTTTATCCATTGGTCGTTTGTCTGTATCATCGGATACATGTATTTGCGCGAATCGCGGCAGAAGCGCGCTGACGGCTCGGTGCTCACCCACCTGCAGCTGGCCGAGAACCTCTGGGATCCCGACCGCCAGCGCTCCCAGGTCAAAATCATCTACAACTGCGGCCGTGCCGAGGACGCCGAGACGACCCAGCGGCTGCGGCGGCTGGCACACAGCATCCTGCGCCGCTGCGCCCCCGAGGAGATCGTTGCGGACAATCCCGCCTGGCAGCTTGTTCAGGCCTACAGCTACGGCGATCTCTATGTGCTGGAGCACCTCTGGCGTCGCCTCGGCGTCGACGAAGTGATCGACGAGGTGCTCGGTCGCAGGCGGTTCGGGTTTGACGTCGAGCGGGCGCTGTTCGCCATGGTGGCCAACCGCGCGCTGGCGCCCTCCTCCAAGCTCTATTGTTACGAGCAGTGGCTCAACGAGGACATGCGCATCGACGGTACACAGCAGCTCAGTCTTCAGCACCTGTATCGCGCGATGGATGTTCTCGAGGCCAACAGGGAGGCGATCGAGAAGGCGATCTACTTCCGCATGGCCGATCTTCTGAGTCTGGACGTCGAATTGGTGTTCTATGATACGACGTCGCTGCATTTCGAGATCGACGAACCCGACCGCGGTTTCGGACCCCGTGACGAAGTGCATGGCAGCAAGGCTGCCGGTGGCAAGGTCTATCGCGCGCCGCGCAAGCGGGGGCATGCGAAGAACGGCCGCTACGATGCCCCGCAGATCGTCGTCGGCCTGGCGGTGACGCGCGACGGCTTCCCGCTGCGGCACTGGATCTTCCCTGGCAACACGGTGGATGTGACGACCGTGGCCAGCGTGAAGGACGACCTCAAGGGGTGGCAGTTGAGCCGCTGCGTGTTCGTCGGTGACGCCGGTATGGTCAGCGCGCAGAACCTGGCCACGCTCGCCCGTGCCGGCGGCAAATACATTGTCTGTATGCCGATCCAACGCGGCGGCGAGGTCGCTCGCGCGGTGGTCACGCGCCCAGGGCGCTATCAGGCGGTGGCCGAGAACCTCCAGGTCAAGGAAGTCGTCATCGGCGACGGCGAGCGCCGCCGTCGCTACGTGGTCTGCTACAACCCGCAGGAAGCCGAGCGGCAGGCCCGCCATCGCGCGGAGGTTCTCAAAGAACTCACCGCCGAGATCGAATGCCTGCATGAAGCGAGCGACGGTTCGCACAGTAAACGCGTGTGCGAACTGCGCGCCTCAGGCCGCTATGGTCGCTACATCCGGCTGACCCCGAGCGGTGCCCCGCGCATCGATCAAGCCAACGTCCAGGCGCTTGCCAAACTCGATGGCAAGTTCGTCGTGCACAGCAACGACGACACCTTGAGCGCCGCTGATCTCGCACTCGGCTACAAGCAGTTGCAACGGGTGGAGGTCGCCTGGCGCATGCTCAAGAGTGGCCTGAAACTACGTCCGGTCTACCACTGGGCGCCGCACCGCATTCATGCGCACGTCGCGCTGACCGTGCTGTCGCTGCGGCTCGAACGGATCGCCGAACAGGCCTGCGGGGACACGTGGCGCAACATCCGCGACGACCTGAAGCAGATCAAGTTGGCGCAATTGTTGAGCCCGAACGGGAC
>JASHQG010000680.1 GCA_030037665.1 Acetobacteraceae bacterium | reverse complement strand
ATGCGTCCCAGTCCGCGATGAGCCGGTCCGTGATGTCGCGGCGGCGTTCCAGCAAGTTGGCGCGTTCGCGCGGATCGTCGACAACCTGGAACAGATAGGCGTTGTCGCGGATTTTCAGATACTTGAAATCGCCGTCGCGCACCGCGCGCTGAGCGTTGGTCTTGTATCGCCAGTACAACCTGCGCGGGACAGGGGCGGACTCACGCGTGAGCATTGGCAGCAGGTTGATTCCGTCAGGCGGATACGCCGGGTCCGGAATTGTTCCCGCGGCCGCCAACAGTGTCGGAAACCAGTCCATCGTCATCGCCACCTGTGGGTTGACCTGACCGGCCGGAATGCACGCCGGCCAGCAGATCAGCGTCGGCACGCGAAGGCCGCCTTCCAGTAATTCGGTCTTGATGCCGGTGAACGGCCAGGTGTCGGAAAAACGCTCGCCGCCGTTGTCGCTTGTGAAGATCACGATTGTATTGTCGGCCACGCCATAAGCATCCAGTACCTGCAACACGCGGCCGATTTGCAGGTCCATGGCTTCGATCATGCGGTGATAGATGCGCTGCGTTCCACCATCGAAATGGCGTAGGTTACTGCCGCGCAGACGATTGGATTCTGCGCGGTCGCCCGGTGCCTCCCACGGCCAGTGCGGCGCATTGAAATGCAGACTAAGGAAGAATTGCCGGTCACGTTTGGCGAAATGACCGACCGTGTCGACCGCGCGGTCGCCGAGCAGATCCGTCAGGTAGCCATCGCGTGTGATGGGTTCGTCGTCTTCCCACAGATCGTGCTGCTGGCGTGCGTTCTGGTGAGAATAATAATCGGCAACGCCACTGCGAATGCCGAAGAAGCTGTCATAGCCGCTCTTCAGCGGGCTGAACCGCGGCAGCATGCCAAGGTGCCATTTGCCCACCAGCGCTGTCGCATAGCCGGCCCGACGTAGCAGGGACGGCAGCGTCGGGTGATCTGGCGGCAGGCCGACATCGGTCTTGCCTGCGAGCGGTTCTTCCAGTCCGAGCGGCAGGCGGTATTGATAACGCCCGGTGATCAGTGCCACACGCGTGGCAGAGCACACGGCGGAATTGGCATAGCCCTGCGTCAATCGCGCACCGCGCGCAGCGATGCGGTCGATGCTGGGCGTGTGTATCTCTGGCCGGCCATAGCAGCCGACATCGGCGTAGCCGAGATCGTCGGCCATGATGAACACGATGTTCGGCAGTTTTGACATGGTGCTTCGCTGATTGTTTTGGACACTGTGGTGGGGTCACGCAGGATCGTCCAGCCTCGACCGGCGTATCGCGGTTCGGTAGTGTCGACCGTCGCGCATTGGCCACCGGCCGGTTGGGCGATGGGCCGGTTTGTTGCGAGGTGCGCAGCGACGAAGCAATCTCGCGCACGGAATCGCTTTTTGGCTGCGTTCCTGAGAGGGACAGGGGGAGGGGAAGCGGGCGCCGCATGATCGACAAGTTCGTTGCTACCATGGCCGATGCAACGGCCCGGATACCGGACGGCGCCACGATCCTGGTCGGTGGCTTCGGTGATGTCGGCGCGCCGGCCGGGTTGCTCGATGGCCTGGCAGAGCAAGGCGCGCGCGACCTCACCATCGTGATCGTCGCCGGCGGCCGTGACGGCAGCAAAATCGAGCGTCTGCTGTCGCTTGGCCGCGTCCGCAAGATGGTATGCAGCTTTGTGCGACCCGCCAGCCTGGCTGGTCGGCTCTATCAGAAAGGCGAGTTGGCGCTGGAGATCGTGCCGCAAGGCACGCTGGCCGAGCGCATTCGCGCGGCCGGCGCCGGGATCGAGGCGTTCTATACGCCGACCGGAGCCGATACGATCCTGGCTGACGGCCGCGAGACGCGAACCTTCCACGGCAGGAACACGCTCCTCGAATATCCGCTGCGCGGTGACGTCGCGCTGATCGAGGCCTGGCAGGCCGACCGCTGGGGCAACTTGACCTATCGTGAGAGCGCACGGAATTTGAATCCCGTCATGGCCATGGGCGCGGCATTGACGGTCGCCGAGACGCGTCACGTCGTCGGCCTGGGCGATATTCCGCCAGAGCACGTCCACACGGCCGGTCCTTTCGTGCACCGCGTGATCCACGTGCCGGAGTAAGCATGATGGCCGACACAGAATTCCGGCCGCTCGACCGCAATGGGATCGCTGCGCGCATCGCGCGGGACATTCCCGAAGGTTGGTTTGTCAATCTTGGCATCGGCATACCAACCGCGGTGTCGGACTTCGTGCCACAGGAGCGCGAAGTGATTTTTCATGCCGAGAACGGTGTGATCGGCATGGGCCCCGCCCCAGCGCCCGACGCGGTGAACCCGTATCTGATCAATGCCGGCGTGCAGCACATCACGCTGCGCACTGGCGGTGCCTATGTGCACCATGCCGACAGCTTCGCCATCGCTCGCGGTGGCCATCTGGATCTTTGCGTGCTGGGCGCGTTCGAGGTGGCTGAGAATGGCGACATCGCCAACTGGGCCCGTTCGGCTGACGAGCCGGTGAAACAGGTCGGTGGCGCGATGGACCTCGCTATCGGTGCAAAACGGCTATGGGTGGCGATGGATCATGTCACCAGGGAAGGCGCGTCGCGCATTGTGCGGCGATGTTCCTATCCGCTGACAGCAAAGGGCGTCGTGAAGCGCCTATACACCAACCTGGCGGTACTCGACGTTACGCCGCGCGGCTTCGTCGTGCGCGACATCGTCGACGGCCTGAGTTTCGAAGGATTGCAGGCACGTACCGAAGCGCACCTGCATCGGGAGGGCTGACATGATCACTTCGCTCGAACTGCGCCCGCCCGAAAGCCTGGCTGGCGGAGCCGAGTTCGGCACGAGCGGCGCCTATTTGCGCATCAATGGCACCGCGGTCGGTGAACTCGATCCGTCACATACTGCGAACCGGTGTATCGCGCTGATCGACCGGGCGCCACGCAATGCCCGCGGCAATGTCGAGTACCGCAGCGACTTCGTGATTCTGCGTCCGGACGATCCGGCGCGCGGCAACGGCCGCATCCTCTACGAAGTCAACAACCGTGGCCGCGTCATGCTGTTCGCCAACCTCTGCGCCGGCGCCGCAGGCAATACCTGGCCCGACGCCGCACCGCTCGGCAACGCACTGCCGCTGCGGCTGGGATTCACGCTGGTGTGGTGCGGCTGGGATGTCGGTGCGCCGAGGGCGACGGGATTGTCACTGTCAGCGCCAGTGGCAACCGACAATGGGCGGCCAATCGTGCAGCGCATCCGCGAGGAATATGTCTCGGGCACCCGGCTCGGTGTGCTGGAGGTGTTCCGTCTGTCGCACGATGCGGCGAACCGCGACGCGACGCTGACCGTGCGGCGCACGCAGACCGGCGGACGAATGCCGGTGGCATTCGAGTTCGTCGATGCCCGCTCGATCCGGCTGCTGCCCGTTGGAACCCGTCCGGACGCCGGGGCGATCTACGAGCTTCACTACGACGCTATCAATCCGCGCGTGCAGGGCATTGGCTTTGCGGCGACGCGCGACCTGATCAGCCATCTCCGCCGCAATGGCAAAGAGGTTCTGAAACGTCCGGTGACGCACGCACTGGCATTCGGAATCTCCCAGGCGGGGCGCTACCTGCGGGACCATATTGCCCAGGGCTTCAACGCCGACGAGGACGGCGTGCGCGTATTCGACGGCGTGTTCACGCATGTGGCGGGCATCGGCCGCGTATTCCTCAACACGCCGTTCGCGCAGCCGTTCCGCACACGCACTTCGCACGAGGACCACGATTTCCCCGAGGTAGAGTTTCCATTTTCCTCTGCCAGACAGGTTGACCCGATCAGCGGCGTCACTGATGCACTGATGCGTGGCGATGGGTCGGACCCGAAGCTGATCGAAACCAACACGTCGACCGAGTACTGGCAGAAGGGCGCATCGCTGCTGCACACCGATCCGCTCGGCACCCAGGATGTCGCGCTGCCAGAGAATGTGCGCGGCTATCTGCTGGCGGGAACTCAGCATGGCGGCAAGGCGAACATGCCGCGGGACAACGGCCCCTGCGTCAATCCGCGCAACTGGCACGATCCGATGCCAGCGGTCCGTGCGCTGCTGGTGGCGCTGGACGAATGGGTGGTGACGGACCGTTTGCCGCCCGATAGCCGTCTGCCGCGGATCGCCGACGGAACGTTAGTGCCGGCCGAAGCCGTTGCAATGCCGGTGGTTTCCGGCCTCACGAAGCCAGGCGCGGCGAATGACGTGGCGCCGCTGGCCGACTGGACGCAGCCGCAGGCGCCAGTGCGAACCTGGCGTGCGCTCGTGCCTCAGGTTGATGCAGACGGCAACGAGCGCGGCGGCATCCGCCTGCCTGATATCGCTGTGCCGTCGGGTACATTCACCGGCTGGAACCTGTACGCAGCACCTTATCCTGTCGGCGAACTCGCAGACCGTGACGGCACCTTCCTGGCGTTTGCAGCGACGACAGAGGATCGGCAGCACTCGGGTGATCAACGTTCGTCCCTCGCGGAACGCTACGCCGATGCCGCAGCGCAAGCATCCGCCGCGCGGGCCTGTGCCGCAGGGCTGCAACGCGATCGCCTGCTGCTGGTGGAAGATAGAGAGCGCTACGGGGGAGAGGGATTGTAACGGGAAGGGCGGAGGCGCCGCGTTCTCTGTCACTGCGGGTCGCCATGAGGTGGGCCGACTCACGGCCGAATGACGGTGCAAGCCATTGCTGCATTCAGGCGCAGCGACGAACCGATACCGTGCCCGGAGATTGCGTCGTCGCCGTGCTGCCTGCACCGACAGACTGTCGATGCTCACCCGGCCTCAGTGCCGCATCAAGCGTGACACAACAATATACCCGAGTCCGCTACTGATGACATTCACCCCAAGCAGCAGCCCCAACACCACCATCGAAATTCCTGGCCATGTGGCGAGGATCAGAACTGCCATGATGATGCTGATGATGACCGACGTGAGCATGCCGGACCGGCCGGGGAACGGCCGCATCTCGAAAGCAAAGAACAGTTCGACGGCGCCCTTGATCATGAAGATCATGCCCAGCATCAGCGTGAGCGCCACCGCACCGGCGAGCGGCTTCATCAGCAGAAACGCCACCGCTGCGATGGACAGCAGGCCGAGCAAAAGCGCGCCGAAAAACGGGCCGGCACCATGGAAGGAAAAAGATCCGGTCAGCGCGACGATGCCGGAGATCAGAAGAATCCAGCCGATGAACGCTGTCGCGACCAAGCTCGAGACCATCGGGAAGATGACCGCCCCGACGCCCAACGCTAACAGCACCACGCCAAGCCAGAACAGCCTGCCGGCGGCCGTGCCCAGGCGGTCGTGAAGCAACTTGTTGCGGGAGCTTATATCGCCCGCGGCATTCCCTCGCCTCGTGAATCGCCGTCATCCGCCGGCCATGGTCATTCCTTCCACCCGCACGGTGGGTGAATCCGTGCCGCGACGGAAGCGAAGATCGTTGGCCGGGGTCAGATGCAGGAACATGTCGTGCAGGTTGCCCGCGATCGTGATCTCCGCCACTGGCTCGGCGATCGCACCGTCGCGGATCAGGAATCCAGCGGCACCGCGGCTGTAGTCGCCAGTCACGCCGTTCACGCCCATGCCGATCAGCTCGGTCACATAAAGGCCGAGCTTGATATCAGCCATCAGTTCGGTCGGCGTGATGCTGCCGGCCGCGAGGTAAAGGTTGGTGGGCGACGGGGATGGCGGGCCGCTCGCGCCGCGCGCCGCATGGCCGGTGGAGCGCAAGCCGAGCTGGCGCGCCGAGCGGCTGTCCAGCAGCCATGTCGTCAGCACGCCGTCGGCGATCAGGTCGCGTTGTTCGGTCGGCGTGCCCTCCCCATCGAAGATGCGCGAGCGCAGACCGCGTACGCGCAGCGGGTCGTCACGCACAGTAATCCCCGCGGCGAAGATACGCTGGCCGAGCTTATCCTTGAGGAAAGACGTGCCACGTGCCACGCCCGCACCGTTGATCGCCCCGGCAAAGTGCCCAAGCAGGCTGCCCGCGACCCGCGGATCATAGACGACGGGGAGCATCGCGGTCTTCGGGCGATTGGGATGCAGGCGCCTCACCGCCCGTTCCCCGGCGCTGCGGCCGATCGCGCCCGGATCGTCGAGGTCCGCCAGGTGCACAGTGCTGTGCGAGTCGTAGTCGCGCTGCATGTCGGTGCCGGAGCCAGCGAGCACCGCGGCAGAGACGAAATGACTTGTGCGGGACCATTGGCCCGCGAAGCCGGCGGACGTGACGAGAACCGCTTCGGTGCGGCCGAAGCCAGCGTCGCCGCCTTCCGAGTTGGTGACGCCAGGGACGGCGCGGGCGGCGTCCTCTGCGGCGGCGGCGCGGGCGATCAGGGCCTCGGCGGACGGTTCGGTCGGGTCGTTCAAATCCAGCGGGATGTCGCGCGGCGGCGCGGCGGTGTCGGCCAGGCCGGCGTGGGGATCCTCCGGCACCACGCGCGCCATGGCGACGGCGCGCTGGGCCAGTACGGCGAAGCGGGATGGGTCGACCGTGGTGGAGGAGACAACGGCCGCCTGCTTGCCGAGGAACACGCGCAGGCCGAGGTCGCGGCCTTCAGCGCGCTCGACGTGCTCTGTCTCGCCGAGACGACGGGACACCGATAGCGACGTGCCGGTCACCAGCACAGCATCGGCTGAGTCAGCGCCGGCAGCGCGGGCTTTGGCGATCAGGTCGGCGAGAAGGTCAATCGGCGAGGTCATCGGGGTGGACTCCGGGCAGCGACGGGCGCTCCACCAAAGTATGGCTGCTGATGCCGTTGCGGGAGGGGGAGGTCCGAAGTGATTGGCGCGGGTCGACAGGAGGCGGTGGCAAACGGCAGCGCTCTCTCGCGTGGCGGTGCGGGGTGTTGGCGTGATCTGTTGGCACGACATTCAAGTGAGCCCTGACGCGGTTCACGGAACATACTCCTGCCAATCGGGATCGCATCCGACCGACTGTGGCTTCGACGACCGACGTGACGGTGCGTGGTGGGTGGCTCAGCATCGTCGGCGTCGCAACGACACTCAGCGCGCCGCGAAGACCGCGTCGATCGTGCGTGTCAGGCTTGGGCGCCAGGGTGGCAGCCGCACATCGAACACCGCGGCGAGCTTGCTGCAATCCAACCTCGAGTTCGCCGGCCGCTTCGCCTTGGTCGGATACTCGGCCGTGGTGATCGGATCCACCCGCGGGATCCGCGACCCGTGCCGGGCCGCTTCTTCGAACACCGCTGAGGCGAGGCCGTACCATGTGGTCGAGCCACTGCCCGCGGCGTGGAACACGCCACCGAAGCGTTGCTCCCAGCCTTCCGTACGGACGCGCATGGCGATGGCCAGGATCGCTGCCGCAACGTCCGCTGCTGCGGTCGGGCAGCCGACCTGATCGGCAACAACCTGCAGCCGATCGCGCGTCGTCGCCAGGTTCAGCATGGTCAGGACGAAATTGCGTCCTACCGCGGCATAGACCCAGGACGTGCGCAACACGATCGCTTGCCCGCCTCCTGCCAATACCGCTGTTTCTCCGGCCAGCTTGCTTGCTCCGTAAACGCCCTGCGGCGCCACAGGGTCGGTCTCGACGTAAGGGGCGTCCTTAGCACCATCGAACACATAGTCAGTTGAGAGGTGGATCAACGGCGTGCCGGCCTCGGCGCACAAACGTGCCAGCACCGCGGGGCCATCGCGATTGGCGCGGTACGCCGCCTCGGCGTCGGTTTCCGCGGCGTCCACGGCCGTATAGGCGGCGGCGTTCACCACCAGCCAGGGCGCGGCCCTGCGAAACACTGCCGCGATGCTGTCCGGCTGATCGAAATCGAAGTCCGGACGTCCGACACGCACGATCGGTACGCTCGCGGACACGGCCAGCGCGGACGCAAGCTGGCCGGTGCCGCCAGTGACAAGAATGGGGCGGCTATCCATCTCAGTAGGTGAACCAACTCTCGCACGCGGCGAGGGTCGGCAGCTTCAGGTCCTTGTCTGACAAGAGCGCCTCGTCCGGCGAGACCGGCCACGGCAGCGCGAGCGCCGGGTCATTCCAGATCACGCCACGCTCGGCCGGGCGATCATAAGGCGCTGTCACTTTGTAGATCACCTCGGTATCCGGCTCCAGCGTGCAGTATCCGTGCAGGAATCCGACCGGCACCCAAAGCTGCTGCCAGTTCTCCGCGCTGAGCACTGCCGCCGCATGCTGGCCGTAGGTCGGCGAGCCGCGCCGGACGTCCACCGCCACGTCCCAGACAGCGCCCTGCACCACGCGCACCAGCTTACCCTGTGCGTTCGGTCCTATCTGCAGGTGAAGGCCGCGCACCACGCCACGATCCGTGGATTTCGCGTGGTTGTCCTGCACGAACGGCCCGGGAATGCCGGCCTCGGCGAACCGCGTCTGCACCCAGGTCTCGGAAAAGAACCCACGGGGATCAGCGAAGCGTTGCGGCGTCAGCAGCAGCACATCGGGCACGGCCAGGCGTTCGACGATCAATCATGTTCTCCTACTGCAAGTTCGCCCAGCACGCGGCCGAGCTCAGTCTTGCCGAGACCCGCGGCATGCTGGCGCAGTGTCTCGGCGTCGATGAAGCCCATGCGGAATGCGACTTCCTCCGGACAGCCAACCAGCATCCCGGTGCGCGACTGGATTGTCTGCACGAACGTTGCCGCCTGCAGCAGCGAATCAGGCGTGCCGGCGTCCAGCCATGCGCAGCCGCGCGACAGCTTCTCGACACGTAGTGTGTGGGCTTCCAAATAGACACGGTTGAGATCGGTGATCTCAAGTTCACCACGCGCCGAGGGCCGGATCGTGCCGGCAATCTCGCTGACGCGCGCATCGTAAAAATAAAGCCCAGTGACCGCCCAGTTTGATGCCGGCACGGCCGGCTTCTCCACGATGTCCACCGCCCGTCCGTCTGCATCGAAGCTGACGACGCCGTAGCGCTCGGGATCGCGCACCTCATAGGCGAACACCGTCGCCCCGACCGGGCGCGAGGCCGCGATGCGCAAGGTCGCCGACAGATGATCGCCGTGGATCAGGTTGTCGCCGAGCGCCAGCGCGCAGGCATCGCCACCGATCCAGTCACGGCCGATCAGGAAGGCCTGCGCGATGCCCTCCGGCTTCGGCTGCTCGGCGTAATCAAAGCGGACCCCGAACCGCGCGCCCGAGCCGAGCAGCCGGCGGAACTGCGGCAGGTCCTCGGGCGTGGAGATAAGCAGAATGTCGCGGATCCCTGCCAGCATCAGCGTCGACAGCGGGTAGTACACCATCGGCTTGTCGTAAACCGGCAGAAGCTGCTTCGACGCTGCCAGTGTCATCGGATGTAGCCGGGTACCGGAACCACCCGCGAGCACGATGCCCTTCATGCGGCGGGCTCCAGAGGCGCGGTGCCGAGCCGGTGGCCGGCATAGCGCCGGGTGCGCACACCCTCCCACCAGGCCCGGTTGGCCAGGTACCAGTCGATGGTGCGGCCGAGGCCGGCCTCGAACGAGTGCGGCGCGGACCAGGCCAGCGCCTGCTCGGCGCGCGATGGATCGATCTCGTAGCGGAAATCGTGGCCGGGGCGGTCGGTGACAAAACGGATGAGCCGCTCGCGTGGGCCCCCAGGGTCGGGGATGCGCGCGTCAAGATGGGCACAGATCGCCCGCACGACGTCCAGGTTGCTGCGCGGCTGCCGTGCGCCGATCGCGTAGGTCTGGCCGGGCACGCCGTGTTCCAGGACCTGCACCAGGGCGGCGGCGTGGTCCTCGACATAGAGCCAGTCGCGGCGATTGGAGCCGTCGCCATAGACCGGCAGTTCCTTGCCCTCCAGTGCATTCAGTGTGACCAGAGGGATGAGCTTTTCCGGAAATTGCCAGGGGCCGTAATTGTTGCAGGTGTTGCTGACAATGACCGGGAGCCCGTAGGTGTGGTGCCAGGCGCGCGCCAGGTGGTCGGACGCGGCCTTGCTCGCAGCATACGGGCTGCGCGGATCGTACGCCGTGGCCTCGGTGAACGGCGCATCGTCTTCTCCCAGCGCACCGAACACCTCGTCGGTGGAAACGTGGTGGAAGCGGAAGCTGTCGCGGCCTGCGCGGTCCAGGCCGGCAACATAGTGGCGGGCGGCATCGAGCAGCACGAAGGTGCCCACGACGTTGGTCTGCACGAACGTGCCCGGGCCATCAATCGAGCGGTCCACGTGGCTTTCCGCCGCCAGATGCATGACCGCATCGGGCCTGTGGGTATGGAACACGTGGCGCATCGCCGCAGCATCGGCGATGTCGGATCGTACCAGGGCGTGCCGGGGATCGTGGCGCGCTTCTTCCAAAGCGTCCTCCGAGGCCGCATAGGTCAGCTTGTCCACGTTGACGATCGAGTGACCGGTGTGGCGAAGCAGATGGCGCACCACCGCGGAGCCGATGAACCCGCAGCCACCGGTCAGCAGAACCTTCATTCCCTGGTATCCCTCGCGTTGTGATCCAGGCTGCACCTCTCGCCCCTGGCCTGCAACCACGGCGCGCAACGGGCGTCTCGATAATTGGGTTATGCCCTGATGGGGCGGATCAGATAATTGGGTTATGCCCCGGAAGGGCAAGTCACGAGAAGCGGAAGATCGTGCTGCCGGGGCCGCCAGTGCGGCGCCGGCGCGGGACGGATCGATTGTCGTGGCGCAGCGAGAGGTCCGACATCCCCCGGACCCGGCCGTCGGCCATGCCACACCCAGAGCCGGTCAATCAGCGCGTCCCGCAAGCGAGGGGGGTGAAAGAGGGCGCACGGCTGAGGCCAGGCGCCCGCGCCCCGCGCGCGGGCGCTGCGGCCTGCCCTCCGGACATTCTGGCGGGCCGGCAACCCCTGGAAAGCGGGTCATGGCAGCCGCTCCGCGGCCGGTTTGTTTCGCCCGATGGACTGCTGCGCCGCGGCCAGATCACACGGCATCGATGCGCCACGGACTGTTCGCATTGGCGCATGGGACGTCTGTCCCGACGTCCGCACGGCCGAACCCCTGTCACAACATCGACGTGGGGGCGGTCGCGCCCCGCGTCCGCCGCCGCGATCCTTTCATCGACCGCTCTCAGCCTGTGACCTGCGCCCCGACGTGCCCAGGGCACCGGGGTCAAGGCACGCCGACCTTGGTGCGGTCTCCAGATCGACTTCCAGCACCCCGCGGCCCTCGAGCGTCCGGGTTTCGCCTGCGATGCGGATATTGACCGGCGTGCCATCAGAAATCGCGACTATGACCGTCGTGCCGGCAACGCGTACTTGTACTGCCCGTCCGCGCCAATGCACCCTGAACGAGACGCTCTGCCATGTTGGTGGGAGCCGAGGATTGATCGCGATGCTGTCTCCACTGAGATCAAGTCCGGCGAAGCCCATGACCACCGCCTGCCAGACACCACCCAGGCCTGCCATTCTTATTCCGCCAGCGCTCTGCGGATCGAGCTCCAGATCCGCCACGGCGGCCCGGTGCAGGTGCCGCAGGGCCCGGGTCGAATGGCCGAGGCGTGCAGCCACAAGTGCGTGCATGCCCGTACTGAGCGAACTGCCGTGGGCACACCGCGGCTCATAAAACCTGAAATTGACTTCTGCCATCTGGCCAGGGAACGCCTCAGGCAGCAGAGCCTCCAATGCCACGACGTCGGCCTGTTTGATGACCTGCGAGCGTTGGATGCGCTCGTGGCCAAGCAGTGCATCGATGGGCGCTTTGCCACCGCTGTACAATGAGAGGTCGATCGGTTCGAGTGTGTGATAGCCGGTGAACTGTTCGTAAATCCCGGTCGCGGGATCGAGACCTGTCGCAATACGCGCCGCCGCGTCGCGCCAGTCCCCAAGTTCAGCATCGCCCAGCGCGAGTCTGTCGCTGAGTGCCGCGGCACGATCGGGCCAGCGTTTCGTCAGAACTTCGATTGCCTCGAGTGCACGGACGATGTTCCAGCGCGCCATGACGTTGGTGAAGGCGTTATCATCCACGTCCTCGTGGTACTCATCCGGCCCGATCACGTGGCGGATATGGCGTGCGCCATCCTGTCCCGCGACCGCGCGGGAAGCCCAAAATCGTGCGGTCTCCAGCAGGATTTCCGCGCCTGCGTCCACGAAGAAGTCATCGTCGCCCGTAACGTGCCAGTACTGCCAGACCGCGTACGCGATATCGGCACTGATGTGTATTTCCATTTTGCCGGTGAGAACATCGATCATCGCGCCATCAGGCCCAATCACGCTCTCTGGCGTCGCCTCGTCCCCCGTGTCGGCCGACTCCCAGGCATACAGCGCGCCCTTGCAACCCGTCTCCGCAGCCTTCCTGCGTGCGGCTGGCAACGTGTGATAGCGATACATCAGCATCGCACGTGCCGCCTCCGGCCAGACCATTGTGTAAAATGGCAGGAGGTAGATTTCGGTATCCCAGAACACGTGGCCGAAATACGCATCACCGGTCAGGCCGCGCGCGCCGACAGAGACCTGCTCGTCCTCCGGGTTAGCCGCGCTGATCAGATGGTAAGCGGCGAACCGCAGCGCCCGCTGCACCGCATCATCGCCTTCAACGATGATATCCGCGTCGCGCCAACGGTTCTGCCAAGCCATCTCGTGTGCGGCCACTACGGCGCGCCAACCTGACGCCCGACTTCGCGCCAGCGCCGCTTTCGCGGCTGGAGCGGGATCGTCCTTTGCTGAATCCGCGCGCGCCACCGCGACGATGCGATCGACCTCAATCATCTGCCCTGCGACAGAACGCCAGCGCCAGACCCATCTCAGCGAAAACGGCCGCTCCGGAACCAGTAGGCTGCCGCCGGCTCGAAGTGTTACAGCGCCGGCCATCGCCACGCCTCTCCGGGAGCCCTCTGTTCGCCAGGCACCAAGGTCCGGTTCCAGCCACAGCGGCTCCATGTCGAGACCGCCCATGCTGAAACTGGCCTCCAGCATGACATCGACGCCGTCACGATCCAGCGAGAACCGCACCAGTTGTAATCCGACCGAGCGGTCCGCCTGTGACACGAGACGCAGCTCGTTACCGCTGATCTTGATGCCGCCTTCCGTCCGATAGGTGGTCTCGGTAAAGAGCTCGCCCCGATGCAGGTCGAGCGTGCGCATGATCGCGAGCAGCGTGCCGTCCCACAGTAGCTGGGGTTTTTTGTCCAGAACGATCCGAAAACGCGACCAGTCAGCGACAGGCACCAGCACTGGTACCGGCCGCACGGTATTCGGTCGGTCGAACAGGCCGGCGACATAGCAGCGGGGCCAAGACGCCCACTTGATATTGCCTAACCAACTCACCCAGGTCGGGCCACGAGTGACCGAGCACGAACCGCGCGCGCCAAGGAATCCGTTACTCAATGCGAAGCGCGACTCAAGCGCGCTCTCGGTGAGCACGCTGTAACCTTCGTGAGTGAGGATCCAATTTGGATCGTCTGTTGGCCGCATTGCGTTATCCATCAGCAGGGCCTCTCGATCTCTCGACACGTGCACAATACGTCGTTGGCCGGGCTGCTGTAGCGACATGGTCGAGACGGCTCACGACGGGGTCGGCGAAAGTGGTGCGCAGCCCCGTCTCGTCGTCCGGCAGGGCAACGCCGAGCGTCGCCATTCCGCTGGCGCGTGTCGCAGTAATGCCGCCAGGAGCATCCTCGACCCCCAGGCACCCAACGGGAGGGACGTTCAATGCCGCCGCCCCAAAAGCAAGAGGCCAGGATCCGGGCCGTCGCGCGTGACACTGAAGCGTGATCAGGTCGGCACCCGGGCCGCGGCCCGGGTACCGATGCGATCCAGCGGCAGGTGTACGGTTACGGCATTCACGTAGCGAAGAATCAGATCGCGAGCGTTCTCAGCACCAAAGTCCTGCAAAGGTACGGGCTGCCATCCAAAGTCCAGCCGTATCGCGTGGGCCTGTGGTTCGCCTGGACGCAGAGGTCCCAGGAAGGCCTCGATGATTCCACTGTGTGTCAGCTCAACCATCAAGGTTTCGCCAACGGCGTCTCCATCGGCGCGCAGTTCGAATGCGACGGGATTGCAGGCGGCCCCGCCCGCAAACAGGGGGCCCGTAAAGTATCCGGATACCTCGCATAGTCGGCAATGCTCCGGGCGCTTCGTCAAATGGCGATTGGCCCGTTCGACCGCTTTTTCAATGAGTGAACGTATCTGGCCACAGAACTGCAGTCGCATCCGTTCGAGGCCGGCGTGCGCCTCTCGGGTCGCCAAATCCGCGGCAGTCTGATCAGCCTGCTTCTGACGAAGCCGCTGCTGCCTCGTCTCGAGTGCAAGATCCAAGCGGTCTTCGAATTCATCGGACATGGCGACCTCGCGTGCATACGGCCGTCGAAGCGACACTCTTCCCTACGGTCGACTGCAGAAGGCGTCATTGATTTACATCAATGCCCTGTGGGCGCGCATACGCCACAGGTGCAAAATTGGGACCTTTGCCGCGCTTGGCGATCAGCTGACCGGACGTGCCGCCTCAGACGCCACAATGCGCGCACACGGCCTGTGCGGCCTGTTTCTGCCGCCGGGGGAGAGGCTGGGAGCATCTCCTGCCGGTGTGCATCCGATTGCCCCGGTTACCCGCAGAAACGCAGTTGGTCTGCCTCTGGCCAGCATCAGCCGTGGTGCCGGCGGACACGCATGCACAGCAAGCAGAGTTGTTGGGCAGAATCCCGGACGGGACAGCGAGTCCGCGGCAGCCCGTCCGCTAGCCGGGCAAACTCGCCGTTCAGAGTGACTACGCTCCCGAGAGGATCATCCGCGATGCCTTTTCGCCGATCATGATCGACGGCGCATTCGTGTTTCCCGACGTCAGTGTCGGCATGATGGACGCATCCGCGACACGCAGACCCTGCATGCCGTGGACGCGCAACTGGTCATCCACCACAGCCATCGAATCGTGGCCCATCTTGCAGGTCCCGACCGGATGGTAGGTTGTCTCCGCGTTTTTCCTGACCCAGTCCAGCAGCTCGTCATCGCTCTGCATGTTCATGCCCGGCGCGAGCTCGTCGGTCGCAATCCCCTGCATCGATGGCGCTGTCATGATGCGGCGGGTGATGCGCATCGCCTCCAGCGTCACGTCGCGGTCCAATTGCGCGCTCATGAAGTTAAAGTGAACCGCGGGAGGTGTGCGCGGCGAGTTCGACACGATGTGGATGTTGCCGGTACTCTCAGAGCGCAGGATGTTCGTGATCGCAGTGATGCCCGACTGCGTCGCCAACCTGAAATCAGGCGCGGCAAGAAAGGGAATCCAGGAGATCGCCGCATCCGGCGCATCCAGCCCGGGCCGCGTGCGGATATAGGCGCGGATCGGCGATGCCGGGAGTCCCAACAGTCCCCGGCCCGTCGTCGCATAGCGCAGCGCCTGCCAAACCATTCCAAGCCCGCGGCACTTGGCGTTGTAGGTCATCCGCAGCGCTTCCGGCACGATCCATTTCATCCGCGGCGAGTAGTGATCGCGCAGGTTCTCCCCGACCCCGTTCAGTTCGTGCCGTACCTCGACGCCGCGACTGCGCAGCAGGTCAGGCTGCCCGATGCCCGACAGTTCCAGAAGCTGCGGCGAGTTGATCGAACCCGCGCTGACGATCACCTCGCGGCCGGCGCGCGCCTCGCGCGTCTCGCCGTTCACCGCATAGCGCACGCCGACACAGCGTTTGCCTTCCAGCAGCAGGCACTCGGTGAGAGCGTTCGCTTGAATCGTCAGGTTTGGCCGGCTGCGTGCCGGATCAAGATAGCAGACCGCTGTGCTCATCCGCCGGCCGTTGCGGATGGTCATTTGCGTCATGCCGATGCCGTCCTGTTTGGCACCGTTGTAATCGCGGGTATAGGCGATGCCGACCTCACCCGCCGCCTTGATCAGCGCATCGTAGAGCGCGCCGGTTTCGATGTTCTCGCTGACTTTCAGCGGGCCGTTGCGGCCGCGGAATTCTTCGTCGACCTGGCCGTTGTAACTCTCCATGTCCTTGAAGACCGGCAGCACCTCACGATAGCTCCAGCCGCGATTGCCGAGCTGCGCCCACTGGTCGTAGTCCTGCGCCTGGCCGCGTACGAACACCATTCCATTGATCGACGACGAACCGCCCAGGAGTTTGCCGCGCGGGATGGGAATGCGGCGGCCGCCGGTGCCTTGGTCTGGCTCCGATGAATACACCCAGTTGGCAGCCGGGTTTTCTATCAGCCGCGCGAAGCCGACCGGAATGCGCGACCACGGATGACTTTCACGCCCGGCTTCCAACACCAGCACCCGATGCTGTGGATCGGCACTCAGGCGGTTGGCCAGCACTGATCCGGCCGAGCCGGCGCCGACGACGATGTAGTCGAAAGTCTGGCTTTGCATGGTTCCTGCCCCAATTCTCATTTTCATGCCATTGATGCGGCAGGGTGCTGGGATGGGCGCGAACGTCAATCCCCGACCTCATGCTCTCGCGCGAAAAGGGGGAGCGTGCCATGCTCGACCTCATCCTTGCGATACTCCACGACCTGTTGATCTTCGCGCCGGTCGGCGTGTTAATCGGCGAACTCGTGCAGGTGCAGCCCGCGATGGACGCGATGGCGGCTGCGCGCATGGCGTCACTCGACATCTGGTACGCGGTGCTCGCCGGACTGGTCTTGGTTGTCGGATTCTCCCGCGCGATCTTCGCCGCCAAGGGCTGGCCGTACTACCGGCACAACGCATTTTTCCGGCGAAGATTGCCACTCTGATGGTTATCGCCCTGCTCTCAGTACGGCCCACCGTCATCCACGTCCGCTCGGGGCGGACGCCCACCGATCCGACGCCGGGCCAGATCGCCGAAGTGCGCCGTTATCTCTGGATCGAGCTGCTGCTGTTCCCGCTGCTGCTGGTCTTTGCCGCGCCTATGGCGCTTGGCTAAGGCGAGTTCTGACCACGCGTGCAGGTGCGTGTCATGGTGGTTCGGTCGCGCGTCTGCCTGTCTCCCAAGGGGGCGGGAACGCCCCGCGACCCAAGCCACTACTCTGCCACCACCATACCGAACCGCTCGGCAAAGCCCGCCTGGCCCGCCGCGGTGATGGCGAGTGCGCGCGTGTCCCGCTGGCGCTCAATCCAGCCCAGCTCGAAGCAGCGGCCGGCCAGCGCGGCGCCCAGCCGACCGGCGATGTGGGGGCGGCGTTCGCTCCAATCCAGACAGGGGCGGCAGAACACGCGCTTGCCATCGGCCGGCTCGGCGCCGAATTCGCGCAGGAACGCGCGTCCAGCGACTGTTACCTCGCCGCCATCGGCGGTCAGCGCGACATGGCCGAGCTGCTGCATTGCGTCGGCGAGGCCGACACCAAGTCGCCCCGCCAAGTGGTCGTAGCAGGTGCGGGCGGCGCGCAGTGCCTCCCCGCCGCGCCAGGTGCTGTGCCGGCGCGGCGGCGGTCCGGCCACGGCCATGACGCTCTCCAGCATCTGCCCGACCAGCGGCGAGGCCAGCTGGTAATAGTGATGCCGCCCCTGTCTCTGCAGCGTCAGCAGTCCCGCATCGGTCAGCTTGCCCAGATGGCCGCTGGTGGTCTGTGGGGAGACATGCGCCGCGTAGGCCAGTTCCTTTGCGGTCCGGGCGCGGCCGTCCATCAGCGCGGTGAGGATATTGGCGCGTGCCGGATCGCCGAGCAGGGCAGCGGTGGCAGCAAAGCGGGTGGTGTCACTCATGGCGGGCCTCACCTGTTAAGCGTCGGAATATAGGCGTCTCGGCCGGCGATGCAGCGTGTCACGGTTCGGCCGCGGCCGAAGCATTCGGCCCGTCGCTGTTGCTCTTTCGTAGCGGCGCCGCGATGTTGGCGGCATGGATGACCACACGACCGATCTGAGATCGCTGCCGGCGCGCAGCTCGAAGAGCGACGATGCGGGCCGCGCGCGCCGGCGCGGCAGGCTGGCGAAGCTCCTGTTGGTGCTGATCCTGGTTGGCGCGCTGGCCGGCGCGGCCGGCTACTGGTACGCGACCAAGGACGAAGCAACGACCGACGACGCCTACACCGACGGCAATGCGGTCACCATCGCGCCGCAGGTTGCCGGCGAGGTCATCGCGCGCGACGTCACCGACAATGAACATGTCAAGGCCGGCCAGGTGCTGGTGGAAATCGATCCGCGCTCGTACCGGGCGGCGCGGGATCAGGCAGCCGGCAGCTTGCAGGTTGCCGCGGCGCAGCTCGCGGCCGCGCAGGTCAAGCTGGACACGGCCCGCATCACCGCGCCAGCGAAATTGCAGGCTGCCCAGGCGCAGCTTCTGTCGGCGCAGGCGATGCAGTGGAAGGCGAAGCTGGATGCGCAACGCCAGCACAACCTGCCGAGGCAGGCGACCACGCAGCAGGACGTCGACAACGCCGAGTCGGCGCTGCGCAATGCGAACGCGGCCGTGGCGCAGGCAGAGGCCAATGTGCGCGGCGCTGAGATCGTGTCGCAGTCAGTGGCGCAGGCCGAGGCGGAGGTCCACCAGCTTGAAGGTCAGGTGGCGCTGGCGAAGGCGCAGCTTGCGCAGGCCGAATTGAACCTGGGTTGGACGAAGGTGCGCGCGCCGCAGGACGGGTGGGTGACCAAACGAAACGTGGACAAGGGCAATTACGTTCAGACGGGGCAGTCGCTGCTGGCGCTGGTCACCTCCGATGTTTGGGTGACCGCGAATTTCAAGGAAAACGATCTTGCCCGGATGCGCCGAGGCGACCGAGCCGACATCAGCGTGGATGCCTATCCGGACCTGCACCTGGTCGGCCATGTCGACAGCATCCAGCTTGGTTCGGGTTCACGTTTTTCCGCGTTTCCGGCCGAGAATGCGACGGGAAATTTCGTAAAAATCGTGCAGCGCGTGCCGGTGAAGATCGTCATCGACCGCGGCATGGACCCCGCTCGCCCGCTCCCGCTGGGAATTTCGGTCGAACCGGTGGTGCATCTGTCCCAACGTGGCGGCTGACCAACGGCCTCGGGCGCACCTATGAGCGACGCTCCGCACGGCGCATTCCACCCCCGCGCCAGCCCCGGGCTGATCGCCGTGGTGGTGACGCTCGCACCATTCATGGAGGTGCTGGACACCACCATCGTCAATGTCAGCCTGCCGTACATCGCCGGCAGCCTGTCCGCGAGCTATGACGACGCCACCTGGGCGCTCACGTCTTATCTTGTTGCCAACGGCATCGTCGTGCCGATCTCCGGCTGGTTCGGCCGGTTGCTCGGCCGAAAGCCGTATTTCCTGCTGTGCATCGCGATGTTCACACTGTGCTCACTTCTATGCGGCGTCTCCACAAACCTGACCCAACTTGTCGTGTTCCGTCTGCTGCAAGGCTTCTTCGGTGGTGGACTGCAACCAAACCAGCAATCGATCATCCTGGATACATTCGAACCATCGCAGCGTGGTCGCGCATTCTCGGT
>JASHQG010000679.1 GCA_030037665.1 Acetobacteraceae bacterium | reverse complement strand
TGCCGCATCACGCGGTCTTCATGCCGGCGGTCGCGCCAAGCGGGGTTGGCAGCAACGAGTACTACAAGACCGAGGAGGAATACCTGCACGCGGTCGGCGCCGCGTTGCGCGTCGAATATCAGGCGATTGTCGATGCGGGCTTCATCCTGCAGATTGACGATCCGTTCCTGACCGATCTATGGGGCGATCCGGCGCTGGACCAGGCACGGCGCGCGCGGACAGCCGACATGTACGTCGAGGCGGTGAATGCCAGCCTGCGCGGCATTCCCCGGGAGAAGGTGCGGTTTCATACCTGCTATGGCATCAACGAAGGGCCGCGCATTCACGAGGCGGCGCTCGCGGACGTGGTCGGCTACATGCTGAAAGTCGAAGCCGGCGCTTACAGCTTCGAAGCAGCGAATTCACGGCACGAGCATGAATACCATTTGTGGGAGACGGTGAAGCCGCCCGCAGACACCTCGCTCATTCCCGGCGTCATCACCCACGCCAGCAACATCGTCGAGCATCCGGAGCTGATCGCCGAACGACTGATCCGCTACGCCAATCTGGTTGGGCGGGAGAACGTGATCGCCGGTGCCGACTGCGGGTTCTCCTCGCAGGCCACTTACCGGACCGAGGTGCACCCGACCGTCGTCTGGGCAAAGCTCGAGGCGATGCGCGACGGCGCACGCCTCGCCAGCGCGCGGCTGTGGCGTTAGCGCGTTCGTGAAATATGCCGGACCGATCAGTTCGCGGTCACTGATCATCGCGAGCGGCACTGCGGCAATGCAAGCCCGCGCGGGACAGCGCTGCACTGCTTCGCTCCTTGCGTTGGCGGGTTGATCACTCGCCGATGCTCAGGAGCGCCCCACGCACCCGCGCCTGGCGGAACTGCCGCGCGAACAGCAGCGACGCGGCGATCAGCCACACCGCGTTCAGAACCGCCGCAGCAAACAGATGCGGCCAGCTCACCGCGCCGTGCAGCACAATGGCGCGCATCCCTTCGAACACATGCGCTGACGGCAGCGCCAGCGCCAGTGGCTGCACCACCCGTGGCAGCACCGACACCGGATAGAACACGGCGGAGAACGGCGTCAGTCCGAACAACACCGACCAGGCCAGCGCCTCGGCGCCAGCGCCGTGGCGCAGGATCAACGACACCACGCCCAGCGACACCCACCAGCCCATGATCATCAGGTTTGCGAAGAACAACACCAGCACCGGGCCGAGCGAGAACAAGTTGTACGCGTAAAGCACCCAGGCGATCAGGATCGCCGGCAACACACCGGCCAGTGTGCGGATGATCGACATGCCGATCAGTGCCGCCACCAGCTCCCAAGGACGCAGCGGGCTGACAAAGACGTGCCCGAGATTGCGCGACCACACTTCTTCCAGGAAGCTGATCGCGACGCCCATCTGCGAGCGCAGCGCCACCTCCCAGAGCAGCACGCCACCCAGCAACGTGGCGGCGGCGACCGTTGCGGCGCTTCCCATGCGCGCCGCAAGGAAGCGCACGGTGAAACCCCAGATGCACATTTGCAGCACCGGCCAGTAGGCAAGCTCCAGCAGCCGCGGCCACGAGCTGCGGTAGAGCGCCAGGTGGCGAAGCATCATTGCCCAGATCCGGCGGGCGCTGGCGCGCATCATATGCCGTCCAAGCTGGTCAGTGCGTCATCCCCCGCCACCCGTCGCTCCTTCCGCCAGCGTCCCATGGTCGCGAGCGTGACGGCGGTTGCGGGCGATGTCGAGGAAGACGTCTTCCATGTCCTCGCGGCCGTAGCGGTTCAGGAGTTCGGCCGGGCTGCCGCGATCGACGATGCGGCCCTGCTTCAGCATCAGAACATCGCTGCACAGCCGCTCCACCTCTGCCATGTTGTGCGTGGCGAGCAGGATGGTCGCGCCGGATTCCGCGCGGTAGCGCTCGAGCCAGGTGCGGACCCAGTCGCCGGTGTCCGGGTCCAGGCTGGCCGTCGGCTCGTCGAGCAGCAGCAGGGCCGGTCGATTGATCAGCGCCTTGGCGAGCGCGACGCGCGTCTTCTGTCCGGCGGAAAGTTGCCCGGCGGGGCGGTCCAGAAGGTCGCGGAGGTCGAGTTCCTCGGCAAGCTGCGCGATGCGCGCGTCCTGCCGCGGGACGTCGTAGAGATGCCCGTAAACACGCAGGTTCTGCCGCACGGTTAGCCGCTGTGGGAGCGAGACATAGGGCGAGGAAAAGTTCATCCGCGCCAGGGCGCGGAACCGATCCCGCGCCATGTCATGGCCGAGCACGGTGATGCGCCCCGCAGTCGGCACCAGGATTCCCAGCAACATGGCGATGGTCGTGGTCTTGCCGGCTCCGTTGCCGCCAAGCAAGCCAACCGTCGACCCGGCAGGCACCGTGAAGCTGATGTCATCGACGGCCAGGATCGTGCCGTAGCGTTTGGTCAGGTGGGTAACCTCAATTCCGTCCATGTCCAGCGATCAGGTGCCTACCGCCACAGTCATAGGAAACTCCGGTTGGAAACTGCCTGCTTCAGCTGCCAGAGAAAAACCGGACTCCAGATGGGCGTGCCATGTTTGAGTGTCTGGTACGGCACGCAGGTTTCCATCGCCGAGATGATGCGTATGGGTCGCGGACGATCGCCCCGCGCCGCAGGCACGCGTGTCACGATGTCTTCCCTGCGGATACGCGCCTTGGTCACGTGCTCGATCGTGATCCCCGCGCACGCCGCGAGCCTCACCGCCGTGCCGCGAATCCGTTCGCGCAGCGGCCTCACAAAATTCCGGCCGTTGACCATCCGG
>JASHQG010000678.1 GCA_030037665.1 Acetobacteraceae bacterium | reverse complement strand
CGTACCTTTGAGCTTTTTCAAGACGCGACCTTTGAAAGGCTGGAGGTGCGCTTGGCGCGGCAACTTCTCTACCTGGCAGATCGTGAGGGCCGCAATACTCTGCATGGGATACGCCTCGCACGGCGCCTGCGACAGGATGATCTTGCGGACCTTCTCGGCGCCACGACGCGCAGCATCATTACCATACTGAACACATGGCGAGCGTCTGGAGTCGTGCTGTACGACACTGAGCGTGCCTTCGTCACACTGTGCGACCCGGGGGCGCTGCGCGCCATCGGTGAACAGACTGGTGTATAGATTTGGACTGTCGGCCTGTCCCACGCGGTGCGGCCCATCACCACGGCGACGCTTGCCGCGTTAAGCATTTGGCGCAATCAAGCCTTCGGCCATGGCGCCAAGCCGGTGGAAAGCAACACGCGACTGACGTCGCATGCCGAATGATGTTCGGCGCGATCCCAACGATTCCTCGGCCGCGTTACGACCTGCCGCTCTGGGTGTTCCGAATATAGTTGTGTCGTTCAGAGACTGGTCGGTGAGATGCTTGCCGGCCGGCACCGGATCGCGGCACGGTTGGTCCTCGCCGTTGCGCTCCTCGTAACCCAGCGCGATCCCAACCCCCCGCTGCATCACCAGCGTCGAAACGGTCCGCTCCACCAGGCCGGGCGTGCGACTGTCGGTGAAGGACGCAGCAAACTGCCCGGTCAGACCGATCAAGAGGCCGGTCGCGGCCGGAGGCAGTGCGATGGCGTCCGAGCTGATCGTGCGGCCGCAGAAAGTCGCCACCCCAGGGACGCCTTCCACTGGAAAAATCCCCTAGCACGGGTTTACACGCTGCTGGCATGGATGGGCCTGCCGGTTTGAAAAAATTCCCGTCGGCAGCTCCATTCTTTCAGATCATGTGCGCCGATGCAGCCCTGTCAGCGACCATCACGGTCCAGGCCTGGCGAGCGCCGATGGCCGGATCGGGTAGACCAGGCCGAGCACATTGGAAGTGCGTGCGTGCTCGGCTATCGTGGCGCCGCCCGACACCGCTGGAAAGGAGGTCGCCACGCCCGCTGACACCGACATCCTGCCGGAAATCGAGACACCGGCTGCCCCGGAACACGCACTGCACCTGATCCTGATCGACGGATCCGGCTTCATCTTTCGCGCCTTCCACGCATTGCCGCCGATGACGCGGCCGGACGGCACACCGGTGAACGCGGTATTCGGCTTTACCAACATGCTGGCCAAGCTGTTGCGCGAGCGTGTCGGCACCCACATCGCCGTGATCTTTGATGCCGGCCACATCACCTTCCGTAACAGGTTGTATGAGGACTACAAGGCGCATCGACCGCCGCCTCCCGAGGAGCTGGTTCCGCAATTCGGCCTCATCCGCGAAGCGACGGATGCGTTCGGCGTTCGCGCCATCGAGCTGGCGGACTGGGAGGCAGACGACCTGATCGCTGCCTATGTCGCTGCGGCAGAGAAGAAGGGCGGGCAGGTTACGATCGTGTCGTCCGACAAGGACCTGATGCAGCTGATCCGTCCCGGCGTGGAGATGCTGGACCCGATCAAGCAGAAGCCGATCGGACCCGCCGAGGTGATGGAAAAATTCGGCGTCAAGCCGGACAAGATGATCGAAGTGCAGGCGCTGATCGGCGATTCGGTGGATAACGTCCCGGGTGTTCCGGGCATCGGGCCGAAGGGCGCGGCGGCGCTGATCAACGAATACGGTGACCTCGAGACGGTACTGGCTGCAGCACCGGCGATGAAGCCGTCGAAGCGGCGTGATGCCCTGATCCAACATGCAGAGAAAGCGCGCATTTCGCACGAGCTCGTGACGCTGCGCGCGGATGCGCCGCTTCCCGTGCCGGTCGATGAGCTGGTGGCCCATGATTACGAGAAAGCCAAGCTCGCGGCATGGCTGCGCGTGCAGGGATTCCGCAGCGTCACGGCGCGGCTGGGACTGGAGGAGGCGCCCGCTGCGGCACGCACCGTGGAAAGTGCCGTGCGCCCTGCGCAGGTGGCTCTGCCGTTGCCGGCGAGCGAACGTCCGGCTGTCGAACCGGGCGCCGAGCAATTCGGGCAGTACGTCACGCTCACGACGGAAGCGGCGCTGCGCGCCTTCGTCGCGGAGGCGCAAACGTGCGGCTTTGTCGCGCTGGACACCGAGACCGACGGACTCAACCCGTTGGCTGCCCGGCTGGTGGGATTTTCGCTTGCCACCGCACCCGGCCGTGCCGCTTACGTGCCGGTGCGGCACGAAGGACTGGACGTGCAGGTGCCGCTCGAGGCAGCGGTCGCGGTGCTTGATCCCGTGCTGAGCGACCCAAGCGTGCTGAAGATCTTTCATCACGCAAAGTTCGACATGTTGGTGCTGACGCGGGCCGGCTTTGCGATGCCGGTGCCGTACGACGACACGATGCTGATTTCCTATTCGCAGGAAGCCGGCATGCACGGCCACGGATTGGACGAGCTGGCGCAGCTGCACCTCGGCCATACGCCGATCACCTATGACGAAGTGACCGGCACCGGGCGTAACCGCATCCCGTTCGCACAGGTGCCGATCGAGCGCGCGACCGCCTATGCGGCGGAGGATGCCGATGTGGCACTGCGGTTGTGGCAGGTGCTGCGGTCGCGGCTGCGGTTCAATCATTCGCTCGCGCTCTACGAACAGATTGAGCGGCGGCTGACCGGCGTACTCATCGGAATGGAGAGTGCCGGCATCAAGGTCGATGCCGACGATCTGCGCCGCATGTCGGTCGATTTCGAACAACGAATGGAGGTGATCGAGCGCGCGTGTCATCGCCTTGCCGGTTTCGAATTCAATGTCGGCAGCCCGAAGCAGTTGGGCGAGGTGTTGTTCGACAAGATGGGTCTGCCCGGCGGCAGGCGTATGAAGACCGGCGCCTGGGGTACCGACTCATCGGTCCTGCAGACCTTGGCGGATCAGGGACTCGAACTGCCCGCGAAGATTCTCGACTGGCGGCAGTTGCAGAAACTGAAATCGACGTATGCTGATGCGCTGGTCGAAGAGATCAATCCCGAGACCGGCCGTGTTCACACCAGCTTCGCGCAGGCGATCGCATCCACCGGGCGGCTCTCGTCAAACGATCCCAATCTGCAGAACATTCCTATCCGCACGGATGAAGGCAGCCGCATTCGCCACGCCTTCATCGCCGATCCCGGCTGCGTACTGGTCAGTTGCGATTACTCACAGATCGAGCTCAGATTGCTCGCGCACGTCGCCGAAATCCCTGCCTTGCGCGACAGTTTTGCACAGGGCGAGGACATTCACGCCCGCACGGCGTCGGAAGTGTTCGGCATTCCGATGAAGGGCATGGACCCGATGACGCGACGCCGCGCAAAGGCAATCAATTTCGGAATCATCTACGGCATCAGCGGTTTTGGCCTGGCGCGACAGCTCGGCATCACACCGGCTGAGGCGCGCGGTTTCATCGACCGGTATTTCGAACGTTATCCGGGCATCCGCACTTACATGGAAAAGACCAAGGAGGATGCGCGGATCAACGGCTTCGTCGTGACACCGTTCGGCCGCCGCTGCTGGGTGCCCGGCATTGCCGACAAAAATCCGGCGCGTCGCGCTTATGCCGAGCGCCAGGCAATCAACGCACCGCTGCAAGGCGGCGCGGCGGACATCATCAAGCGCGCAATGATCCGCCTGCCGGCCGCACTGTGCGCCGCCGGATTGCGCGCGCGCATGCTGTTACAGGTGCACGACGAGCTGCTGTTCGAGGCGCCGGAAGATGAGGCGGAACGCCTCGCCGACGTGGCGCGCGGCGTGATGGAAAACGCTGCAGTGCTGTCGGTGCCTCTGGTGGTGGAGACCGGAAAGGGAAGGACCTGGGCGGAGGCGCACTAAGCGCGTTGGTGACAACGGCACGTTGCACCGCCCGGTTCCGGATTGACAGTCCTTTAACCCCGCCTATCGTACTCCGTTTGCTCCAGCATGCACCGACAGACGATGCAATTAAATCTCTCCGCCAGCGAAACAATCATTGATGCGCGGCAGGATTCGCTCTGCGACGACCTCGAAGATCGGGTCGAAGATGGCCTGATCAACCAAGTGTCCGACCGGA
>JASHQG010000073.1 GCA_030037665.1 Acetobacteraceae bacterium | reverse complement strand
GCCGTTCCACGATTGATACGCCTCGCGCGCGGTGCACTCCGACGCTGCCTGTCAGCCGATTCCGTCAACAGGTCACCTCGACGGCGATGCCGAACGGCACAGCAGAGCGACCGCAACGGTCTATTGGCGACAGGGGCGCCGAGGAGGCGCGCTCCTTGGGCGACGGCACCGAGGCTGGTACCGCGAATCTGTGTCTGCGCTCATCTGCGCCGGATAATCCCGCACGGGTCATGCCGGCAGGCACGCGACAGCATTTTCGCTTGCAAAACCTTGCGGATAGGTTACGTTACGTTTTGCAATATAGTAAGCCTGCGTAACCGAAGCGGTCCGGCAATGAAGTGAGGTTCGCCGCAACACGCCACCACGCGATGCGACGCTGCCATAGCTTCAGTTGACCGGACCAAGTGGGACGCGAGCGCGCCGTGCGACGACGGGCTTGGGGGGATTCATGACCACGTCTGACGGGCAGCGGCGCTCGCCGCTGCGGACTTTGTCGTGCCCTGCGTCTTCCGGTGCGACAACGTGCGGTGCGGATCCTCGCATGCACCACAGTGGCGAAATTTGGCCACATGTGAGCTGCGTTACACCACGCCAAGATGCCAGGCCACATCATTACAGAGCGACATCGTGCGATCAGCGACCAGCACGAAGGAGACTGCTCTGGTGATGCGAGAGAGCGGGCCAAACCGGCTGCACTGGCATCTGGTCGGCGCGGCTGTCCTGTCCGCTGCCGCCTTCGGGCCACTGCCGGTCTATGCTCAGGCACCACCGCCGATCAACATCCCGACGCCCCCGCCGGGGTCGCCAATCCCACGGATTCTGCCGCCAGCCCCACCTTCAGTGTCACCGGGCGGGGCGGTGCTGCCGCTACCTGCGCCGTCGACCGAGGTGCCGAAGCGGCCTGTCCGAATTACCTCGGTCTCGGTCGAGGGTGTTACCGCCTATCCGCAGTCTGAAATCACGGCACTGACCCAGGGACTGACTGGTCCGGCCATCTCGCTTACAAAAATCGACGCCGCACGGGTGGCGATCCTGCAGCGTTACCGCGCGGACGGGTATGTGCTGTCCGCTGTCTCCGTCAATATCGATGTTCGAACGGGGCGGTTGCGCTTCATCGTCACCGAAGGGCGCATCGCTCGCGTCAGGCTTGACGGTGATATCGGCCCGGCCGGCACGCAGGTGCTGCGCTTCCTCAACCGGCTCACCGAGAAGACGCCGATCGACGAGGCAACGCTTGAACGCTACCTCCTGCTTGCACAGGACGTTCCCGGCGTAACGCTGCAGGCCGTGCTGCAGCCCTCGGCCGACGAACCGGGGGCACTCATCCTGATCGCCCAGGTCAAGCGCCGCCCGGTGTCGGGGCTGCTGACCATGGACAACCGGGCCTTTGTCGACACCGGACCGATCCAGGGACTGGCCGTTGCCGATTTCAACAGCTTCACCGAGTTCGGCGAAAAGACCGAGGTTTCGCTCTATCACGCGTTTCCGAACAGCGAGACATTTGGTCAGGTCTCATCGGAGTTTTTCATTGGTTCGTCCGGCCTCAAGCTGAAGCTCTACGGCGGCGCCGGGCGGACCGTCCCGACCGGGCCGCTGGCCACTGACAATTTCCAAGGGGAGACGGTCGTCTATGGCGCTCAGCTGAGCTATCCGATCATCCGCTCTCGGCAGCAGACACTAAACGTACGGTTGTCCTTCGACGGCATCGAATCGACCATCAATCTCGGCAACCCGTCGAGCCGTGCCAGCTACGACGCGCTCTCCGTTATCCGGCTGAGCGCAGACTATGCGCTGTCGGACGTTCTGCTCGGCTCCCAGCGGCCGGCCGTCAATGTGCTCTCGGTGGCGCTTTCCCAGGGTCTGCCGATCCTGGGCGCCACCTCCAACAGCAACCCGATCGCGCCACGCCTGGGCGAGCAGACCAACTTTACGAAGTTCGACTTCCAGGCGAGCCGTACCCAAACCCTTTTCAGCCCGTGGCAGAACGCAACCGTTGCCTTCGAACAACTGGTGGCCGGCCAGATCAGCGGCGATGTCCTGCCGCTGAGCGAGGAGTTCTACCTCGGCGGCTCGCAATATACGCGCGGTTACTATGCCGGCGAGGTCACCGGCGACAAGGCACTGGTTTCAACATCGGAGCTGCAGCTCAACACACCGATAAGCCTGCGAAGTATCCATCTGCCCTCGGAGATCCAGACGCAGTTCTACATCTTCTATGACTGGGGCGAGACCTGGAACAATCAACGCACCGACCCGAACGTACGGCTTAATTCCGTGGGCGGCGGCGTGCGTATGCAGGTCGCCGCGGACATCGAACTCGATCTCGAAGGACTGGCGCGGTTCAACCGGTTCCCAATTGGTGAGGGGCCGGGAATCTCACCACTGGTCACCGGAGCTTTCTACTGGCGGGTTCTTGTCCGCTTCTGAGTGAAGCCGCTGGAGCGCCCGACGCGGTGGGCTGTTCCTGATACGGAGGATGCCACATGGCGCGTGGAGCAAGGCTAGGCCCGCACGACAACTCCACGGTGAGGGTTGTCGCCACCGTTCGGCGCAATCGGTCCGCACTTCTCGCGGGAACGGCGTTGCAGGCAACAACACTGCTCCTGCTGTCACTCCCCGCGCGATCCCAGCCTGCGATGAACGCTCACCCTGTGGGCGGTGTGGTGACCGCAGGCAGCGCGACGGTGACATATGCGCCTGCGACGACGACGATCACGCAGTCGAGCCAGCGCGCAGCGGTGAATTGGCAGAGCTTCAATGTGGGCGCGCAGCAGACGGTCAACTTCCGGCAGCCCTCGACGTCGTCCTCGACATTGAACCGAGTACTGAGCCCGAACCCATCGCAGATCGCGGGCAAGATCAACGCCAACGGCCAAGTGGTGCTGCTCAACCAGTCGGGCGTGGTGTTCGACAAGGGCGCACAGGTCAACACCGCGGGCCTGATCGTCTCCGCGGCCGGCATGAGCGATGCGAACTTCATGGCGGGCAAGATGGTGTTCGACCAGGCGGCAAACCCAAACGCCGCGGTCATTAACAACGGCACGCTGACGGTCAGGCAGGCGGGCCTCGCGGCGCTGGTTGCGCCGCAGGTGAAGAATGCCGGGG
>JASHQG010000677.1 GCA_030037665.1 Acetobacteraceae bacterium | reverse complement strand
ATTTCACCTTTGACGTCCACGGTGATTTTGCGTCCTAAGTCGCCACGCGCCACCGCTGTCGTCACCTCGGCGATGTTGCGCACCTGCGCCGTCAGGTTCCCGGCCATGAAGTTCACGCTGTCGGTCAGGTCCTTCCACGTGCCGGCTACGCCAGGCACGTTCGCCTGCCCGCCCAGCTTGCCCTCGGTGCCGACCTCACGGGCTACGCGCGTCACTTCGCCAGCGAAGCGGTTGAGCTGATCGACCATCGTGTTCAGCGTCTCCTTCAACTGAAGGATTTCGCCGCGCACGTCGACAGTGATCTTGTGCGACAGGTCACCGTTCGCGATGGCCGTCGCCACCTCGGCGATGTTGCGCACCTGGCCTGTCAGGTTCGATGCCATCGAATTCACGTTGTCGGTCAGGTCCTTCCACGTGCCGGCCACGCCGGGCACGTTCGCCTGACCGCCCAGGCGGCCTTCGGTGCCCACTTCGCGCGCCACGCGCGTCACCTCGCCGGCGAACCCGTTGAGCTGGTCGACCATCGTGTTGATGGTCTCCTTCAACTGCAGGATTTCACCGGACACATTGACGGTTATCTTCTTCGACAGGTCGCCCTGCGCCACCGCCGTCGCCACCTCGGCAATGTTGCGCACCTGGCCCGTCAGGTTCGAGGCCATGGAGTTCACGCTGTCGGTCAGGTCCTTCCACGTGCCGGCTACACCCGACACCTGCGCCTGTCCGCCCAATCGCCCTTCGGTGCCCACCTCACGTGCCACGCGCGTCACTTCGCCAGCGAAGCGGTTGAGCTGGTCAACCGTCGTGTTGATGGTCTCCTTCAACTGCAGGATCTCGCCGGACACGTTCACCGTGATCTTCTTCGACAGGTCGCCGTTGGCGATAGCCGTGGATACCTCGGCGATATTGCGCACCTGCGCCGTCAGGTTCGAGGCCATGGAGTTGACTGATTCGGTCAGATCTTTCCATGTCCCGGCGACACCGAGCACATTCGCTTGTCCGCCCAGTCGCCCTTCGGTGCCGACCTCGCGCGCCACGCGTGTCACCTCGCGGGCAAAGGCGTTCAGCTGGTCGACCATCGTGTTGATGGTCTCCTTCAACTGCAGGATCTCGCCTGACACGTTCACCGTTATCTTCTTTGAGAGGTCCCCGCCAGCGATCGCGGTCGCCACCTCGGCGATGTTGCGCACCTGCCCGGTCAGGTTTGCCGCCATCGAGTTGACGTTGTCGGTCAGGTCTTTCCACGTGCCTGCCACACCAGGCACCTGCGCCTGTCCGCCCAGACGCCCTTCGGTTCCCACCTCACGCGCGACGCGCGTCACTTCCGACGCGAAGCTATTTAGCTGGTCCACCATCGTATTAATGGTGTCCTTCAGCTCGAGGATTTCACCCCGCACATCGACGGTGATCTTGCGCGAAAGGTCGCCTCGCGCCACGGCCGTGGTCACGTGCGCGATGTTGCGCACCTGGTCGGTCAGGTTGCCGCACATCGCGTTCACAGAGTCGGTCAAGTCCTTCCACGTGCCGGCCACGCCGGGCACGACCGCCTGGCCGCCGAGCTTGCCTTCCGTGCCCACCTCACGCGCCACGCGTGTCACTTCCGAGGCAAACGAACGCAACTGGTCCACCATCGTGTTGATGGCTTCCTTGAGCTGCAGAATCTCGCCGCGCACATCCACGGTGATCTTCTTCGACAGGTCTCCATTCGCCACGGCAATCGTCACCTCGGCGAGGTTGCGCACCTGCGCGGTCAGGTTGGACGCCATCGAGTTCACTGACTCGGTCAGGTCTTTCCATACGCCGGTCACCTCGCGCACCTGCGCCTGGCCGCCCAGCTTGCCGTCGGTGCCGACCTCACGCGCCACGCGCGTCACCTCCGAGGTAAAAACCGACAACTGCTTGATCATCGTATTCACGATGGTCGCCAGGCGAAGGAATTCGCCTCGCAACGGCCGGCCATCGACATCCAGGCGCACCGTCTGCAGGAGATCGCCCTGCGCCACGGCGGTGATCGCGTGCGTCACCGAAGTCGTCGGCCACAGCAGATCGTCGATCAGCTGGTTGACGGAACCCTCCATGTCGCCCCAGGCGCCACGGGACAGGCCGAAGCGCACCCGTGTGCGGGTCTTGCCCTCTCGGCCGACCGCTTGGCCCACATGCTCCAGTTCCTTGGCCATCCGCTCATTGGCCGCGACGATCTCGTTGAATGCGTCGGCAATCTTGCCTTCGAGACCGGTGCGGTCTCCCGGCAGGCGGACGGAGAAGTCGCCTGTACGCATGGACTGAAGTGCGTGCAGGAGTTCGTGCAGCGCCAAGGAAGACTGCTTTTTCGTTCTACCCGTGCCCGGCTTGGTAATTTGTTCGGCTGGTACGCCGTCGACATCGGGAACCTGGTCCCTCGACGGGCTTTCAGCGCCGCCGCTCTGGTTCAGGTCCATGGTGGTTCTCCCGATAATCCCTGAAGATTGACCCCGCCTGCGCACGCGCAGCCGGACGCCTCGCCGGCCACGTCCGATCTGAACGGTCAATCTATTGATTGCGGCTTAGGATCGTCCAGCGGAATGATCAACCGGGGGCAAGGCCACGCAGCCAAGAGCGGCCGGCCATTCGGTGCGGAACCTCGACGGAACACCCAAGAATATGCGGAAGACCGGCAAGAGCCCTTCCTCGACAATGGCAGCGCGCTCGATTATGACAGTTCCGTGACGGTCGCCCACAGCCGATCCGCGCCTCGACCGCAGACGAAGGCACCCAGGCGCGCGGCCCATTCCGGGTCGGCTCCGAACTCCTCGCGCCACGACCAAAGGCGCCGTGTCGAGTGCTGCAATGCGTATTCCTGGGTGAAGCCGATGGCGCCATGGACCTGGTGGGCAATCTCACAGGCCAGCGTCGCCGCCTCGCCGACGCGCGTCTTGGCGACGGCGACATAAAATTCCTCCGCCTGCGGATCGTCGCGGGACAGCACATCGATCCCGGCATTCGCGGCCGCGACGGCAGCCGCCGTCTGGCCCGCCAGTACGGCGAGATTCTGCTGCACCGCCTGGAATTTGGAGATCGGCCGGCCGAACTGCTGACGTTCCTGCGCGTAGGTGACGGCAAGGTCCAGCGCACGCTCCAGCGCGCCGGACATCATGGTCGCGCGAGCCAATGCGCCTCGCCGGTAGAGCGCAGCCCGTGTCGTCCCGCCGCCAACCGGCGCAACCAGGTCGGCAGACAGGCGGACGCGGTGAAAAATCAACGTGTCACGCGGTTCGCCGGCGATGTTGCGGCCTTTGACGACTTCTGCGCCTTCCGTGCCGTTTACCGACACCGCCATCTCGCCATCGGGGCCGTCGGCCAGCAGGACGATACGCTGCGCCGCGCCTCCATAAGGCAGACGGCTTGCCCGGCCGGAAAGGCGCCAGCCATTGCCGTCACGCTCTACTCTCAGAATATCGCCGGACCGTACCGGCCCCACCGTCGTCGGCCCGTCCGAAAGTTCCAGTCCGGCGGCGGCGGCAACCCATCCGGCCAGCATTGTTTCCGCCAGCGGGACCGGCGCTGAATGGCGACCGGCGACGCGCAGCACCGCATAGAGGTCAGACCATGCGGCATCCGCACCACCTGCCGATTCAGGCAGCGCCGCTAGCGGGACGCCGGTCTCACTGATGGCCTGCCAGAGTTCGGTTGCGAACGCGCCTTTTTCTGCCGTATCGACCACCTCCTTCGTGCACTTGTCATGGAACAGGCGTTCCATGCTCTCCAGCAGCATCCGGGTTTCATCGCGCATGGCCATGATGACGACCCTCCTTCAGCGAAGCCCGAGGCCACGCGCTATGATCCCGCGCAGAATTTCCCGCGTGCCACCCTGGATGGAAAAACGCGGCGCGTTCATCGTGCTTCGTGCGATCATGGATACGTAGGTTTCCGCCGCTTCGAGCTCCGGCTCCGTTGGGAATAACTGCCGCGCCACCACGGGAATGTCCTGTTCGTAGCGCGTGCCGAGATCCTTAACGACGGCGGACTCATTGTTCGGCTGCAGTCCCTCCTGCAGCATCCCCGCGATCGAGAGCGACATGCTGCGCAAAGTCGCAAGCTGCGCGATCAGCTTGCCCAGTGCTGCTGCAGTCGCGCGATCGGGGCTTGGGCCCGCCATGCGCACCATTTCGCGCAGCAGTTGGAATAGCACCAGGAAGCGATCGGGTGCGCTGCGTTCGAAAGCGAGCTCGCTGGTCACCTGGTTCCAGCCGTTGCCCTCCCTTCCCAGCAACAGCCAATCGGGAACGAACACATCAGTCAGGAAGATCTCATTGAAGTGGTGCTCACCAAGCAGATTGCGGACGGGACGGATCTCGATGCCGGGAGATTTCAGCGGTAGCAGGAACTGCGTGGCGCCGGCGTGGCGATCAGGATCGGCCTGGCCTTCCTGCGCCATCTTGCAGAAAAGGATGGCGTAGTCGGCGCGGTGCGCGTTGGAGGTCCAGAGCTTGCTGCCGTCGATCTTATAACCGCCGTCGACCTTCACCGCCCGCGTGCGCGTCCCAGCGAGATCGGAACCGGAATTCGGTTCACTCATGCCGATGCAAAAGGTCAGCTCGCCGGCGGCAATCTTTGGCAAGAAGAACTGCTTCTGCTCTTCCGTGCCGAAACGCAGAATGTTGGGGCCGCTCTGCCGGTCGCCGGTGTAATGGGCCGACAGGGGCGCACCGGCAGCCAGCATTTCCTCGATGACGACATAGCGTTCGAAGCTGCTGCGTTCGTGCCCGCCGTATTGCTTCGGCCAGGTCATGCCGATCCAGCCGTTCTTGCCCATTGCGCGGCTGAAGTCGCGATTGAACTCGCCGCGCGAAAATCCCATCAGGTCGTCATGTTTCTTGATGAATTCTCGCACTTCCTGACGGAGTGCGATCGCTTCTGGCGGAAGCTCTACTGGGTCGAAGCGGAACATGGGCGTGGCCATGGAATTACTCCTGCCAGTTCGTGTCGAAACCCGCAAAGGTGTGCGGGATGCGGCGGATATCGGTGAGCAATTCGCGTTGCAGCTCCAGCGGCATGTCGGGCGGAAAATGCAGGTCGATTGAATCCGCTACGCCACCAAAGCGTTGCTCTATTGCGCGCGGCAGATCGTCGTAGGTACCGCAGGCCGCGAACGTACGCACCAGCTCATCCGGTACTTCCGCGCCCATCGCATCCCAGCGGCCCTCTACCGACATGCGGTGCAGCTTCGCGCCGAGATCCTCCAGCCCGTGCAGCGCCAGGATCGGTAGATAGGTGCGGGTGGAGCCGTAAAAGCCGATGCGCCGTCGCACGATCTCCATTGCCGCTGCCACCGCCGCCTCGTCACGACCGGTTGCGACGAACCCACCGCCGTGCACGTCGAAATGCGCGCGATTCCGCCCCGACCTTCGCATCCCCTCCATAATGTTCGGCAAGCAGACTTCCGCCAGATAACGGCGCGAGCACAATGGATGCAGCCGTACCCCATCGGCGACCTGGCCGGCAACGCGCAACATCGCCTCACCCACCGCCGCGATGGTCACCGGCACCATCGGCAGCCCGGTCGGCTCCGGCGAGAAATCCGGTGTCATCAGTGTCAGTTTGTAGTTTGGGCTGTCGAAGTTCAGCCGGCCGCGCGTCTCCCAACAACGCCACACCGCGCGCAGCGCGCGAACGTAATCGCGCAGCCGCGGCGCGGGCGGAGCCCAGACAATGCCGAACCGTCGCTCGTTATGGCCCTTTACCTGGCTGCCGAGGCCCAATACGCAACGCCCGCACGAATTGGCCTGCAGATCCCAGGCCTGCTGCGCCAGCACGGTCGGACTGCGCGGGAAAGCCACGGCGACGGATGGCGTCAGTTCGACACGCTCTGTTGCCGAAGCCGCAAGGACGAGCGGCGCGTACCAATCGTGGTTGAGCTCGACGGTCATCACCGCATCGAAGCCCACCGCTTCGGCAGCGCGCGCCGCCGGCGCTACGTCCTCCCAGTGACGCTGGGGCAGGATAGTGGAGACACGCACGGTCAGCCGCGCGCCAGGCGGCGCTGCACAAATTCCAGCCGGTCCTGGCCCCAGAAGATCTCGTCGCCGATCACGTAGCTCGGCGCACCGAACACACCGCGGTCAAGCGCGGCCTCGGTTTCCCGATTGCGCATATCTGTCCATTTCGGATCGGCGCCAAGCTGCATCACGGCGTCCGGATCGAGCCCGATGTCCTTGATCAGCACGGCGAGGACCGCGGGATCGCCCGGGTTCAGCTCATTTTGCCATACTGCTTTGAGAATGCGATGGGCCAGCTTGATCGCCGGCCGGTCGCCCATCGTCTCACGCACTGCGATAACCGTAGGCGCAGTTCGCGACTCATCGGCGGGGAAGTGCTTTGGCTGGACATTGATCGGAACGTTAAGAAGGTCGCGCCAACGGCGCAGCTCCATCATCCGGTACGCCTGCCGCTGCGGCGAACGGCGCGGCAGCGGCAGGCCACCGGAGCCGGCGAACACTGTACCGAAATCAACAGGATAGACGCGCATCGTCGCGTCGTGCGCCGTGGCCGCGGCCTCGATGCGCGCGCCGCCCAGATGCGTCCACGGCGAGTTCAGCGAGACGTAGTAGTCGATATGCAGCCCCATGCGGCATTCTCCGGATTACGGCGATGATACTGAGGGAGACGGCGCGGCTGGGCAAGGCATTGTGCGGTGGCGTATTTCTGTCGTACGCGTCGAGGGTGACCTCCTACCCCCGCAGGTGGCACGCGACCCAGTGCCCGTCCGCGGTCTTGCGCAGTGCCGGCTTCTCGGTGCTGCAGAGGGGCAGTTTACGGATCGGACAGCGCGTATGAAAATGGCAGCCACTCGGCGGATGGATCGGGTTTGGCACGTCGCCCTGCAAATGGATTCGCTGTCGCTGCGCGGTCGGATCAGGGATGGGTACCGCTGACAGCAGCGCCTCCGTGTAAGGATGCAGCGGCTTCACGTACAGGTCACGCGCGCTGGCAAGCTCGACGATTCGGCCGAGATACATCACCGCCACGCGCGTACTGATGTGCTCCACGACGGACAGATCATGTGCAATGAACAGATAGGTGAGCCCGAATTGCTCTTGCAGATCCTCCAACAGATTAATGACCTGCGCCTGAATCGATACGTCCAGCGCGGAAACAGGCTCGTCGCATACGATCAGTTTCGGCGACACCGCCAGAGCGCGCGCGATACCGATGCGCTGTCGTTGGCCGCCAGAGAATTCGTGCGGGTAGCGCCTTGCATGGTCCGCATTCAGCCCCACGGTTTCGAGCAGCTCGATCACCCGATCCTGGAATGCGCGGCGATTGTTTGCCAAGCCGTGAATGATTAGTGCCTCGCCAACGATGGCGCCGACGGTCATCCGCGGATTCAGCGACGCATATGGGTCCTGGAAGATGATCTGCAGATCCCGCCGCAGCGCTGTCAGATCGTTATGACTGAAGGCCGTGATGTTACGGCCCTCGAACCAGACTTCGCCGGAGGTCGGTTCGATCAGCCGCAGAATGCACCGCCCCGTCGTCGACTTGCCGCAGCCGGATTCACCAACGAGGCCCAGGGTCTCGCCCGCATCGAGTTCAAAGCTGACGCCATCCACTGCGTGTACCTGGTCGACAGCGCGGCCGAGAATGCCGCCCTTGACGGGGAAATTTTTCACCAGATCCTTGACCCGTAGCAGTGGCTCGGTCATCGCGTGGCATTCTCCGGTTCTAATACAGAATGCATGCCACCTTGTGACCCGTTTCGATCTGCCGCAGTTCCGGAACGGATGCCGTGCATTCGGGCTTGGCAAATTTGCAGCGGGGAGCGAACCGGCAGCCCTGCGGCGGATGGATCAGGTTGGGAACCACGCCGGAAATCGCCTCCAGTCGCAGTTTCTTGCCGGCAGTCGTGTCGATCCGTGGAATCGAACGAATGAGGCCCTGCGTGTAAGGATGCAGCGGGCGGGCGAACAGCCGCTCGACCGTCGCCTCTTCCACCACGCGGCCTGCATACATCACCACGACACGCTGCGCCGTTTCCGCCACCACGCCCATCGCATGGGTGATCAGCATAATCGCCATGCCGAGGCGCGATTTCATCTCGGCCAGCAGATCCAGAATCTGTGCCTGAATCGTCACGTCCAGCGCGGTGGTCGGCTCATCGGCAATCAGCAGCTTGGGATTGCAAGACAGCGCCATGGCAATCATCACGCGCTGACGCATGCCGCCGGAGAACTGGTGCGGATAATCACGCACCCGCCGTTCCGGCGTGGGGATGTTGACCAGGCGCAGCATCTCCACAGCCCGATCAATCGCCTGGCGTTTGTTCAACCCCTCATGCAATCTCAGCACCTCTGCAATCTGCTCCCCGACCGTATAGACAGGATTGAGCGACGTCATCGGCTCCTGGAAGATGATGGCGATTTCCTTGCTGCGAATGTGCCGCATCTCGTCTGGAGCCAGCGGCACCAGATCACGGCCCTGCCAAAGGATCTCACCGTCAACGATGCGGCCAGGTGGCATCTGGATCAGCTTCAGCACGGTCATCGCCGTGACAGTCTTGCCGCATCCTGATTCGCCGACCACGCCCAGCGTCTCGCCGCGGTCGATCGTCATGTTCACGCCGTCCACGGCACGCACCATACCGTCGTCGGTCTTAAAATGCGTCTTCAACCCGCGGATCTGCAGCAGGGGCTCAGGCATCGGGAATCCGTCAGTGATGATCGTGCGACAATTGCCGGGTCAAGCCCGGCCAGGACGAAATGCTATGGAAGGCGCACGCTGGCAATTACAAAATCCGACGTGGATCGAGTGCATCGCGCAGCCCGTCACCGATGAAGTTGATGGTCAGCACTGCCAGGAAGATGGCGCCGCCAGGAAACAGCGCCCAGTGCGGCGCGACGTCCAGATAGTCTTTCGAATCGTATAGAATGCGGCCCCAGCTAGGGATGTCGGGCGGAAAGCCCAGTCCGAGGAACGCCAGCGTGGATTCCGCAATGATCGCATTCGCCACGTCGATCGTGCCTGCGACGATCACCGGACCCAGCGCATTGGGCAGCACGTGGCGCACCACCATCCGGAACGTCGAGGCGCCGAGCGCGCGCGCAGCCTCCACAAATTCCTTTTCGCGGAGCGCGAGGAATTGCGCCCGCACCAGACGGGCGACGATCATCCAGCGGAATCCGCCGATCACGACGACGATCAGCAGGAACATGCCCAATTGCGCGCCAAGCAACACCGTGAGCGTGTGGCGGAACAGGTAGATGACCAGCAACAGGATTGGAAGCTGCGGCAGGGACAGAAAGAGATCGATCACCCACACCAGCACGTTGTCGACAATGCCGCGCGACACGCCGGCGATGCAGCCGATCAGCGTGCCGAAGCCGACCGACACACACATTGCCGCCAGGCCGACCGACAGTGAGATGCGGCCGCCATACAACGTTCGCGCCAAGAGGTCCTGGCCGAGATCATCGGTGCCGAGCGGATGCGACCAAGTCGGTCCCTGCAATTGCGCGGCAAAGTCGATGTCGTTGATTGCCACCGGCCAAAGCAGCGGCCCGAAGGCGACGGCCAGGATCATGATCAGCAGAACGACCACGCTCGCCATGGCGAGCCGATGGCGCCGGAACCGCCGCCACGCCTCCATCCACGGCGTGACCTGCCGCCGCTCTACAAGCGGGCCCGCGTCGGCGCCGACGGAGTCAGCGGTAGGAGATGCGAGGGTCGAGCCAGCCATACAGCAGGTCCGCGATCAGGTTGAACATAATGACCAGACAGGCAAACACGAACGTGACGGCCATGATCACCGGCGTGTCGTTGGCAAGGATCGCGCTGATCAGCAACGATCCGATACCCGGCACGCGGAAAATCTGCTCTGTCACGATTGCACCGCCGAAGACGATCGGCATTTGCAGTGCAATCAGCGTCACCACCGGGATCAGCGCATTGCGCACGATATGCTTCAGCACCACGACACGCTCGGACAAACCCTTGGCGCGCGCAGTGGTGACATAGTCAAGCCGGATCACGTCCAGCACGGCGGAGCGCACGAAGCGGGTCCATGCTGCCCCCTGGAACAACCCAAGCACGGCAATCGGCATGATCGCCTGTTTGAATTCCTCCCACCACCATTGCAATCCGGTCGCGGCCAGGTCCGTGCGGTAGACGAGGGGGAACCAATCCAGCCGGACGCTGAAGATCAGGATCAAAACGATGCCGGTGAAGAATGTCGGCAGGGAGAAGCCGATCAGCGCACCGGTGCTGGCGATCTGATCGAACAACGAATAGGGCCGCGTTGCCGCGAACACGCCGACCGGCAGCGCGATGACGATTGCAAGCACCTGGGACGCGCCGATGACGCCGAGCGTCGTCGGCAGACGCTGCAGGATCAACGTGTCGACGTTGACACGGCTGACAAAGGAAAAGCCCCAGTCGCCGTGCAGCATGGCGATGAGCCAGTGGATGTAGCGCACGGGGATCGGCTGATCGAGGCCAAACTTGGCACGCAGCGCGGCCTGCACGGAGGGTGGAATGGCAGGGTTGGTCGCGAGCTCGGAGAACGGATCGCCGGGTGCCAGCGCCAGGATGGTGAACAAGATAACACTGATGCCAAGCAGGCTTGGAATAGCCAGCAGCAAGCGCCGGATCGCGTAGCGGCTCACGCGGGACAGTCCGGCGCACACCACGCGTCAGGCGAGTGCCAGCGGCCGGCCTCGGTTACAGATAGCGCCTCGTCAGGCACGATACCAATCCTGTAGCGCGTAGGTGGTGTTATCCCAGCCGCTGATCGGCGCCCTCAGGTCCCCTGCCAGCGCCGAAACAGCGGGACGAGTCACGACTGGAATGACAACGACCCCCTTCACCACCAAGTCGTTCATGGCAATGAACAACGCCGCACGCTTGACCGGATCGAGCTCCGATTCCGACTGGTTCCACAGCTTGTCGTAGTCCAGGTTCTGCCAGCGCGTGATATTACGGCCTTGCCACTTATTCTCCCGCTGCGCCACCTGCGACGATAGGAACTGCATCATGAACTGGCCGGGGTCTGGCTGGGTCATTGTGGTCGTATACATTTGCAGGTCGCTGTAGAAATGCGAGTAGGTGTCTGGATTGGCGACGTCGGAGGAAAAGAACACGGACGCGGTGACCGACTTGAGCTCCATGGAGATGCCTGCCTTTTGGGCGGCCTGCTTGACGATCTCCTGGTTCTTCTGGCGCGGCGCGTTGATCGAGGTTTGATAGACCATATGCAGGGTGACGCCATTCTTCTGCCGTACGCCATCGGCACCCGGCTTCCAGCCGCCTTCATCGAGGATCTTGATCGCTTTCGCCACATTGAAATCATAATGCGTGTTCGGCGAACGGAACTTCTCTGGGTTGTTGATGAAGTTCGCCGTGTCGAAGCCGGTATCGCCGTAAATGTATTTATGCACCGCAAGCCGGTCCACCAGTAGATTGAGTGAGTTGCGCACCGCCGGATCAGTCAGGAACGGATGCTTCGTCTTAATGGAGGATCGCTGGTCGTCAACGGTGACCCATGGGTTGGTGTTGTTGAGCTGGATGTGCTCGATATTGCCGCTGGGCGTGATCAGCACGCGGCCTTTACCGGCCGCCGACAGGCGCTTCAGGATGGCATCCTCGACCTGCATGTTCCAGCCGAAATCGTATTCGCCGGTCTGCAGCACCGCCCGTGCCGCGGACACCGCATCGCCGCCACCCTTCATCTCGATCGTATCGAAATACGGACGGTTCGGCATGTGGTAGTTCGGGTTGAGCTTTCCTTGTACGAGATCGCCGGGATTGAAAGACACAAACGTGTAGGGGCCGGTGCCGATCGGCTTGAGGTTGGCGGGAGCCTCGCGCGACTTCGCTCCGGAATAGGGTTCGAAGACATGCTTGGGGATCATCATCCCAAGGGTGCCGACGAAGGCGTTGGCCCAGAAGGGGGTCGGCTTCTTGAACTGCACCCGGATCGTATAGTCGTCCAGCTTGACGACGTTGATGTCCTGGTAGGCGCCGATGGTGGTCGCCGCGGTCGCCGGATCGGCGGCGTATTTCCAGTTGAATACGCAGTCATCTGCGGTGAAGGGCTGGCCGTCGTGCCATTTCACCCCCTGCTTCAGCTTCCACGTCACCGAGAGCCCATCCTTGGCCAGCAGTCCGTTCTGGATGGTAGGGATTTCCGCCGCGAGCACGGGGACCAGATCGCCGTCAGGATCCCAGCTGGCCAGCGGTTCGTAGAATATGCGCGAGGCGTCCTGGTCCTTGGTGCCGATGGCGAAGTGTGGATTGAGCAAGGTCGGTGCCTGCCACCACAGTGTACGCAGCGGACCGCCGCCACCGCGCTTGGTCGGCTTGTAGACGAACTTGTCTGCCGCGTTCGCCGGCACGCCGGAGAAGGCCAGCATCTGCGCCGCCATGGGGGCGGTGAGGCCAAGTCCGATCATCCGCGAAATGAATGCGCGCCTTGGCAGCTTGCCGTCCCTGACCTCTTCGATCAGGCCGCGCAACTGGAGCTCGTTCATCGCGTGTCCCCTTCTCCCGGATCCCCAGCAGGGCGCATGACACGCAAACAGCATGCCACTTCCTGAGGTATGGCTGAATGGTAGGGAGCAAGGCCGCGCGGCACAATCGCTATTTTCTCAAAAAGCGTGCGGTTTCCATCTCTTGATGACGCACCAACCGTGCAATAAATCCGCTCATCTGTTGGATTTGGCCGGGTGGCAACCTGCATGAACGGCCGTGAAAGCAGCCGACCGCGATTCGTGGGGTGCTGCCCGACTGTGGACTCGGTGCGTGCGTTAGTGGGCAACGTGCGGGATCAGCGATCACGTCGTGCCTTGACCATGCGCAGCGGTGTGTAGGTGAGTACCAGCCTGCTGTCCTGGTTGACCACGCGGTTCCGGGTGCGAACGAGCCCTCTGTTCGGGCGGCTGGAACTGCGCCGGCTTTCGATCACGTCGCATTCCACGTGGATGGTGTCGCCGGCGAACGTGGGACCTTCGACGTTCAGGTCCATATGCAGGAAGGCAAATCCGGTATGCTGCATCGTACTGTGCACCAGCAGACCTTCCGCAAAGGAATAGACCATGGCCGCCGGCACGACCCGCTGCTTGATGTCGCTTTCGTTGCGCAGGAACTCGACGTTGGAGAACAGCACTTCTGTCATGCCGGTGACGCCGATGAAGTTCACGAGGTCGGCCTCGGTCAGGGTACGACCGACGGTGCGGAATTTTCGGCCGACCGGCAGATCCTCGAAATAGAGACCGAGGCCTAGGACTTCATACCCACCAATCACAGTCATTCGGTCCCCCGCAGCTGCCCGTTGCGGTCACCTGCAGCACATAATGGCCGATCTCGCCAGGATCCACGATTGGTTCTGCGCCGCTGAGGCCCCCCCAATGTGCGGTGGTCGGACGGTTGACGTGCAGCCGCTCGAACTGCGCCTCGCGGTCAAGCGGGAGCTGCTATTGCGGCAACGACGCGGCATCCCACTCGCGGCGGATCCACAATGAACCGCGCTGGCGGCAGCGGTGCACAAATCGCTGCGGTCATACCGCCACGGCGGCAATGGTGAGATCAGGATCGACATCAGCGGCTCCGACGACGTGATCGCCGTCTGACGGGGTCGGCCAAGAGCGTGCGTCTGGAGAAGGGACACGCCGACGAAGTCCGAACGACAGACCGATATCGGTCATCGGCGGGATGGACCCCCGGAAACGCGTGTCAACGAACCAGCCTACGTGCATCGCCATCAGATCGCACCGTCGTTGCGAGAAACGCACCGAAGTGTGCTGATTTTCCAGCAAAACAGAAAGTCTGTCGACTTCCGGGCCGACCTTCCCAGGGGTGTTTCCCGACGTTTCAAAGCCTGGCAGTGACTTTCGAATGAGGGTGGTTGATTGATCAAACGCGGCACCAGGTCGGCTGTCGGTGCTGACAGATGGCGGCCTCGCGCCTCACTCGCATGTGGCTGGATCGCAACGCGCAGTTGCGCAAATGTGCTGGTGTAGGTGAGGCAGTGTTGGGGAAGCGCTTTCTTGGCAGGCCATCAACCCTTGCGTCTGTCCGTGGTACGGAACGCGGAGTTGCTGCTGAACCACAGCAGGCGCAATCCCGCGCTGATTTGCCGCGCGGGCGCTAAGAGTTATGAACCGCGGTCCGAACCGGCAGGGCGAGCGGGCGGGTTGGCCATCTCGTTGCATGCCCCGTCCGCACTGCCCGTCGCCCAGGGACAACCCGTGCAAGGCGTTCAGCAAGTCGCCGAACACGCAATCCGGGTCCTGACGGACGCGGCGTGGCAGGCCGAACAAGCAGCGCGCCTCGCTGCGGCAGCCGGGGGTGGCGCGCGCCGCAGCACACTGGTCACTATGTCCTTCGGGGCCTTAGCCGTTTTGTTCGGCATCGCCGTGGTGGCCGCCAGCCACATCAACACGCGCACCAATGCTGAAATGGCATCCGTCGCCACCGCACTGCGCCAGCTCGACGCGACGCAGCACCAGATTAACGACCGGCTGACCGCGTTGCGGGCGTCGCCGCCAACGCAGGCAGCGCTGGTCGCGCCCACCAGCCGGAGTTCCGTCATCCTGGCGGCGCCGGCCGCTGCGCCGCTGGTCGCGGTACCGGTCGCGCCGATTGGCCCTGCAGTGCCGGTGGCCACGAAGCCGTTGCCGCCGGTCACGTGGTCCGTCCCGAACAAAGCGACGCGGCGGTTGCCACCGAGTGAGCCGCCCGCTCAGCGTGCGGAGCTCATCTGGGCAGCGCCGTCAAAATTGGCGATGGCCGGAGCCGCGTCAGGAACCGCTGGTGGAACCGGCTCTCACAGACTGCGCGGCGCTTGTGGATCCTTTGGCCGCGACGCGTATCGGCGGGCCGGTGCCTCCGGATCCGTCATTCGCAACGCCTGACTCCCGGAACCCCGTCAGGAGCGGACGTCTTCCCGCCAAAACCTGGCGGCTCGGATGGCCGCAGGGTGCGCCGGCCTGCGGATAGCCATCACCGTCGCAGCGCCGACGGCGCGAGCGCTGGGTGCCCTTCCCATCAAGCCCGACCAGGAAATTGCGCCGATGGCACGGGAGGACGCCGTTGCCGCGTGGTCCAGGGCGGCTGTTGCCCTTCGCCTTCCAGAGGCACCACGCCAGCACTCTCTGCGTGCATTGATCTCTCGGGCCCAATGCCGTTCGCGAGTCCTCGTCGAACAATTCCACTCGTTAAGTTGCCGCGGTGCGTCTCGGCATGGCAGACAATTCGCCATGCCGACTCGCCGCAGCGTCCTCGCCACAATTCCTGCCGCTCTGGTCGCCAGCGCGACTTCGGCGGCACGGGGCAGCTTTTCCGAGTTCCTCGCGGGCATACGTGCCGAAGCCATGCGCCGCGGGATCAGAGCCGCCACAATCGACGTGGCACTGCAGGGCGTCGCGCCTGATCAGAAAGTGCTGGAACGCGACCGGCACCAGCCGGAATTCACACTAAGCTGGGCACAGTACCGCGCCCTGCTGGTCACCGAGCAGCGCATCGTGGCGGGCCGCGCCGCCGTCGCGCGGAACCGCGCGGTGCTGGCGGCCGTGCGAGAGCGGTTTGACGTATCGCCTGGCGTCATCACCGGCATCTGGGGCCTGGAGTCCAGCTATGGCACGAAGAATGGCGATTTTCGGGTGGTTGATGCCTTGGCAACGCTCGCGTGGAACGGACGGCGGGCGTCGTACTTCCGACCGGAGCTCATCGACTCGTTGCGCATTCTGGACGAAGGCGACATCACTCCGCTACGCATGACCGGCAGCTATGCCGGCGCGATGGGCCAGCCGCAGTTTATGCCATCGAGTTTCCTGCGCTATGCGGTCGATTTCGACGGCGACGGCAGGCGCGACATCTGGACCAGCGTTCCGGACGTGTTGGGCTCCATTGCCAACTACCTTGCGCGATCTGGCTGGTATGGGGTCGGGACATGGGGTCAGTCCGTGGTCCTGCCCGCGCAGTTCGACACCGCAAGCGTCGGGCGTGAGACCCGACGCCCGCTTGGCGAATGGGCACGCGAAGGCGTGCGGCCACTTTCGGGTGCGTGGCGGGCAGCGCCCGGTACGCCGACCTCCGTGCTGGTCCCCGACGGACCAGGCGGAGACGCGTTCGTCGTTTATCCGCATTTCCTCGCCATCCGCCGTTACAATCCGTCCGACTTCTACGCGCTGGCGGTAGGCCTGCTGGGCGACCGGGTGACGACATGAGGGGGCGGTGGGGCGTCACGGCCGTGCTTTGCCTGCTGGCCGGCTGCACAACGAACGAGCCGGCGCCACACCCGCACTACGTTCTCGGAGACGCTTACGAGGCCGGAGGCGTCTGGTGGTATCCACGTGACAGCTACGATTTCAACGAGACCGGCCTCGCCGCCGTTTATTCCGACGATCATCCCGATCTTACAACCGACGGCGAAGCGTTCAGCCAGAGCGCGCTTGCCGTCGGCCAGCCAACGCTGCAACTGCCGTCCATCGCCCGGTTGACCAACCTCGAGACTGGCCGCAGCGTGCTGGTACGCATCAACGATCGCGGCACACCAACGCCCGGCCGCCTTCTCCAGGTCACACGCCGGACCGCCGATTTGCTGGGCATGGAGCGCGACGGTGCAACGCAGGTGCGGCTTACCGTTCTGCCGGTGCCGACCGAAGACGCGGAGGAGGGTGTCGGCGGCGCGCCGATGCCCCAGGTAGCGGCGGCGCCGCGTCGAGACGTGTCGTCCACCGCGCTCGCACCACCACCGGGGGCGCGGCAGGAGACCGGGCGTGTGGTCGTCGCATCATCCCTTGCCACGACGCCAACGCCCGATCTCTCACCCCAGCCTCTCCCGGAAACCGTGACGCAAGGGGCACCGCAGCCCGGTCGATTGTGGCTGCGACTCGGCGGCTTCCAGTCTTACGAATACGCCGCCATCCAGCGGGCGAAACTCGTCGGGTTGCCGGTGCGCATCGAGCCGGCGTCGGACAGCAGTGGGGAACGCTTTCGCGTGATGGCAGGGCCTTTCGACAGCGTGGCGCAGGCCGACGCCGCACTGTACCAGGCGATTCGCGGAGGGGTGCCTGATGCGCGGATCGTGGTCGAATAGGAGAACCGCGATGCTGACCCGTCGTCTTGTGCTACTCGCGCCGTTCGTCACCGCGCTGCCGGCGCTCGCGCAGCAGCGCAAGGGACCGCTGCACGCCGCTGTTGGCGCGAAAAAGAAATCGGAGCAGGCGACATTGCCAGCCCCGTCTCCGGCCAACACGCCTCTTGGTCCGGTTGACACCACGGCGCGCTGGGCGATCGTCGAGGACTACGACTCTGGCGCGACGATTCTGGACAAAGCCGCCGACGAGCGCATGCCACCTTCGTCGATGACCAAGCTGATGACACTTTACATCGTTCTGTCGCGGCTGAAGCAGGGGCGTTTGAAGCTGACCGACGAGTTGCCGGTCAGCACGAAAGCCTGGAAGACGGGCGGCTCGAAAATGTTCGTGCAGGTCGGCACGACGGTGTCGGTGGAGGATCTTATCCGCGGCATCGTCGTTGATTCGGGTAACGATGCATGCGTCGTGCTGGCCGAGGCGATTTCCGGCTCTGAAGAACAGTTCGCCGACCTGATGAACCAGACGGGCAAGAAGCTCGGTTTGATCAACTCGCATTTCGTGAACGCGACCGGCTGGCCGGATGATGACCACTATATGTGCGCGCGCGACATCGCAACGATCTCGCGCGACCTGATCGCCGAATTTCCCGAGTATTATCATTACGACTCAGAGAAGACCTTCACGTACAACAAGATCAAGCAGTACAATCGCAATCCGATGGTCGAGCGCGGCACCGCCGACGGACTGAAGACCGGCCATACCGAGGCTGGCGGCTACGGCCTGGTCGCCAGTACGCAACGCGGCAACCGCCGCATCATTGTGGTGCTCAATGGCATGGCGACTGCGCGTGAGCGTTTTGAGGAGGGAGAGCGGCTGACTGACTGGGCGTTCACCAATTTTGAGGACGTACGGTTGTTTGCGGCGGGCGATGTGGTGCAGGAGGCGCCGGTCTGGCTCGGTACGTCGCCGACCGTCCCGCTGGTTGGCGCTCACGACCTGGTCGCCACCATGCCGCGCAATTGGCGCCAGAAAGGCAAGATCCAGGTGAGCTTCGCCACGCCGATCCGCGCGCCGGTCGCGAAGGGACGCCCGCTCGGGCACATCACGATCACCGGTGACGGCCTGCCGACATGGGATGCGCCCCTGGTCGCCGGTATGGACGTGGAGCGGCTCAGTCTGCCGGGACGCGCGATGGCCGTGCTGGTTCATTACATCACAGGCAGCTGACGGCGGCGTATGGCGCACGGCCGCTTCATCACGCTGGAAGGCGGCGAGGGCGCGGGCAAATCCACGCAGGCACTGTTGCTCGCGAATGCGCTGGAAGCGCTGGGCGTTCCAGTGCTGCGAACACGCGAACCTGGCGGGGCGCCAGGAGCCGAAGCGCTGCGTGACCTGCTGCTGAGCGACCGCTGCGCCTGGTCCGCACCGGCGGAGACGCTGCTGCACTTCGCCGCGCGCGCGGAGCACGTCGAGCGCACGATCAAGCCCGCGCTCGCTCTGGGGACGTGGGTGGTCTGCGACCGGTTCGCTGATTCGACAATGGCCTACCAGGGATACGGTCAGGGTGCGGACCGCGCGATGATCGCCGATCTGACGCGGATGATCGGAATGGTGCCGGACGCGACCTTCGTGTTGGATGTGTCGGCCGAGGTTGCCGCGGCGAGGCTCCATGGACGCGGGGCGGCGGCGGATCGATATGAACGCGAAGGCGGCGCGTTCCATTCGCGCGTTGCGAAGGGGTTTCGGGCGATCGCGCGCGCTGATCCGGGACGCTGCGTGCTGATCGACGCGAACCGGACCGAGGGAGAAGTGCACGCGGAGATCATGCGGGCGCTTGCGGGCGTTATCCGCGAGACCAGACGGGTCGAGACGCGTACCAGTCGCGGAACAAGGGGCCGCCGTCGGAGCGGTGCGTCACTTTGAGCCTCCACCCTGGGGGCATGGCACTCCGGCCTCTCCCGTGGCGCAGGCGGAGATTTCTACACCGACACAACCTCGATCACATCGGTAGCGTGGCAGAGTTCGTCCGTGCCAACGATCCCCTTCCCTTCCGGTACTTCGAGCAGCCGTACCCGCACCCATTCGTCGTTCAGGCTTTCCAACACCTCCGCGGTGATCCCCCCGACAATCCTGAGCTTCGCTCCGCGCTGAACGCCGATGAGTTCGATCATCGTTCCCAACTCCTCAGAAAAACACGCTCAAATTCTTCGCCAACAGCACATTCTGCTCCAGAATCATCTCCCGCCGAGCGATCTGCCACGATGCGCCACTGCGCCGCAGCACGTCGGTCCGGCGCCCAATGAATGTGTGGTTCTCGTACTCAACGCGATTCTGATAGACGAGGAACCGGCACCCCACCGTGACCTCTCTCGCACTTTCCGCCGATGGCTGCACGTCCAGCAGCCGCACGTTGCTGACGATGTGGGTCACTCGCGACAGCGGCTCTTCGGCATAATGGACTCCAGTCAGGATCTGTTCCACACGCTTGGTCAACGTCCACTTGTCTTCGTCAAACCAACTGATCCCTTCGCCCTGACGTGTGTTCTCACGGTCTGCATGTTCGCCAAACTTCACGTTGCGACGGATCGGCATGAAATAAACCAGGTCGTCGGCCAGCAGCTCGAGCCAGTCCTTGAAGCGCCGCTGATCCAGCAGATCAGCTTCCTGGTACAGGAAATCCTCGATATCCTGCCTGAGTTCGAACCATGCCCGGCCCCGGCGCTCCGCCACTTCGCTCATTCCCCTTACTCCGCCGCTGCGCGCAGCGATGCGCCATCGCGGCCGAGTAACGCGTCCCAGCCGACACCCTTCAGATAGTTGGCATACACCCGGTAGAAATTCCGCGGCGTCTGATCGGTGATCTGCAGCGACACGTCACCAGGAATCGGATCATTGGCTTTGTATGCACCCATCGACATCTGATAGTTGAACGGATACCGTCGCGCGATCGTCCCCGAGCTCGCCTTCGTCGCGTACAGCCAGTTCTCCATATCATCCTGCTCGGTCATTCCCGCCGGCCCGGAGTAGCGCATGTAGTACCGCCGCAGCACGTCCTTGACCTCGGCCGGCGCATCGGCATCCACCAGGAAGTATCGCCAGCCTTCGGTCTCGGTCGGACTGTGCGGATGCCACACGCATATGCTGCGCGGCTGCCGACCGTGATACGAAGCGTTGGGAAAGATCGTTCCCACCAAGGGCAGGATCCGCGCCTTCGCCTCCAACCGTCGTTTCCGCTCGTGAAAGCAGTGGCGGAAATAGTCATCGACGATTGGATGATGCTGATAGGTTGAAATATACGCGGTGTCTTCCGGCATCAGCGAGCCTGTCATGCCGTGACCTTGCGGAAAACCCACCCAGAAACGCTGGCCGCCGGAATATTCGTTGTCCCGCCGGCTCGATGCGCCACGCGTACCGGACGGCCCCATGCCAACCATGTCGACCGAACGGTGTGATGGATTGTGATAGGTGTCGCCAAGGAAGTTTTCCGCAGCGAATTTCCAGTTCGACGGGAATACCCATTTGTGAATGCCGATTACTTCCGCGCCGCCGGGCCGGCCATCGCGGCAATCCAGCACCTGGTCGACGTGGTCCTTAGCATCACCGAGGTATTCCTCGAACGATGGCGCGTCCGCGTCCCAGGTCGCCCAAACCGACCCGTGATACAGCGCGAGGTGTGGCACCTCAATGAGCGACCATTCGTCGCGGTTCAGCGTGCCTTCATACAGAGCCCGATACAGCGGCACGCCTTGCAGCTTGCCGTCGGTCGTATAACTCCAGGAGTGGTACGGACAAACGAACAGGGAGGTGTTGCCGGATTCGTAGCGGCAGACTTTCATACCGCGGTGACGGCAGGAGTTGAGGAAGACATGCACCTTGCGCTGCGCGTCACGGCACAGAATGACGGATTCCTCTCCCATACGGGAGGTGAAGAAATCGCCGGGATTCGGAATTTGCGATTCGAGGCCGATGAAGAGCCAAGTGCGCGCGAAAAGTCTCTCCAACTCAGAGTTGTAGAACTCGGCCGAAACGAAGATTTCACGGCTGACGATGCCGCGCGCCGGATTTATCAGCTCGTCGATGTTGGACGTCATGGCAATGTTTCCTCGCCTTTGTCCTGATTGCACCCACCCCGTGAAGCGGAACAAGCCGCTGACCAGCGCGACCGGGGCGAGTGGCGAACCGCGCGGATGGTCTGCGCGATTCCACCCTCACCGGGGGCGTTCTCGTACATCGACCGCTCCCGCAAGCGGGAGAGGTGTGCTGCAGGCGTCATCACTCCGCTGCCCGCTGCATTGGCGACCGCTCGCGTCCGACAAGGATATCCCAGTCGTCGCCGCGTAAGTACGAAGCGTACACCCGATAGAAATTGCGTGGCGTCTGATCGGTGATTTGCAGCGAAACCACGCCGCGGATCGGCTCGTTCAGACGATGGGCTCCCATCGATGCCTGATAGTTGAACGGATAGCGCCGCGCGATCGTACCTTTGCTGGCCGCCGTCGCGTAGAGCCAGTTTTCCATGTCATCCTGTTCGGTCATCCCAGCCGGGCCGGAATAACGCATGTAGAACCGCCGCAGCACGTCCTTCACGTCCGCCGGCGCATCTGCATCCACCAGGAAGAACCGCCAGGCCTCTGTCTCGGTTGGACCGTGCGGATGCCAGACGCACAGCGCCCGCGGCTGCCGCCCATGGTACGCCGTGTTCGGGAAAATGCACCCGGTGAACGGCAGCAACCGCGCCTTCTCGCCGAGTCGCCGCTTACGTTCGTGGAAACAGTGCCGGAAGTACTCGTCAACAGCCGGATATTGCGCATAGGACGGCTCGTATTCGAACTCCGGCGGCATCAGCACACTGTGCATGCCGTGGCCCCCCGGATGGCCGACCCACACGTGCCGGCCTTTGTTGTATTCGTTGTCACGCCGTCCCTTCACGCCGCGCTGGCCGCTGGGTCCGATGCCGATCATGTCCACCGAGCGGTGCGACGGATTGTGATAGGTATCGCCAAGGAAATTTTCCGACGGGAACTTCCAATTCGCCGGAAAGATCCACTTATGCACCCCGATCACTTCCGACCCGCCTGGCCGACCGTCGCGGCAATCCAGTACCTGGTCGAGGTGATCCACCGCGCCGCCAAGATAGTCGAGAAGCGGTGGCGCCGCCGGGTCCCACGATGCCCACACCGTGCCCTTATAGACCTCCAGTCGCGGTACTTCGATCAGCGACCACTCCTCGCGATTGAGCGTGCCTTCATACAAGGCACGATACAGCGGCACGCCCTGCAGTTTGCCGTCGGTGGTGTAGCTCCACGAATGATATGGACACACGAAGAGAGATGTGTTGCCGCTTTCGTAGCGACACACTTTCATACCGCGGTGCCGGCACGAATTGAGGAACACGTGCACCTTGCGCTGCGCGTCGCGGCACAGGATCACCGACTCCTCGCCCATTCGTGACACGAAGAAATCACCCGCCAGTGGAATCTGGCTCTCGTGTCCGACGAGCAGCCAGGCGCGGGTGAACAAGTGTTCCAGCTCGGCGCGGTAGAAGTCCGGCGACACGAAGATTTCGCGGCTGATCACGCCGCGGTCCGGATCGATCATCCGGTCGAGAGGCAAATTGGCGGTCAACGGCCAGTCCTCCGTTTCAGGCGGCTCCTTTTGAGCGGATAGTGCGCCGTTCGGCATGGGTGGCGTCAAGCCCGCGCGGATCGTTGGCCCCGGCCCGCAGCGTCACGTTCAGCGGCCTCTCCCGCCAGAGACGAGACATAGAATCACAGGTCGGCCAGAAGCACCGCGAGTCGGGTCAGGTCATCAACGCGCAGATGCGCCTGCTCGGCATCCGGCTTTTCTGCATGCATCCAGCCCCAGGGGCCGCGGCGCAGATGCACCGCGAGCATGCCGGCCGCGCGTGCTGGCAAGACATCGTTGTCCACGCGGTCGCCGACATAAGCAATACGGTCCGGCGGCTCGCACGCCGCCTCGACCACCTTTGCGAAGAACGCAGCATCTGGCTTGGCCACGCCCCAGCCCGCGGATGTCGCGATCACATCGGCGGGTATATTCAAGCGGTGCAAAGCGGCCTCTGCCTCGACCGGCTGGTTGCCTGCAATCAGCACCTTGAAGCCGTGCTCCCGCAGTTCGGCCAGGGATGGAACGACGTCGGGATAGAGGTCTTCGGGTTGAAAGTCATAACGGTAGCCCTGCGCCGCACGCAGCTGGCGGACGTTGGCGAAGTCGAGGTCAGGACGGAAGATTTCGAACACGCGACGCAACGATTCGCCGCGCTCCATAGTGACGCCGAGTGCGGTGAACAACGTCAGCCGCGGCACGCCGAGGAAATCGGCCCAGCCATCCCAGTGGCGGGTCTCGTTGATCAGCGTCTCTCCCACGTCGAAGCAGACGGCGCGGATGGGCATGCAACAGGCTTTCACGACAGTTAACCGGCCTGCCATAGCAGAGCATGGCAGAGCTGACGATATCGGTCTGGCGCCATCGGTGTGGCCAGCACGTCCGGAATGCTCGCGCCGTAAGGTTCGGACTTTGGTTGCCACGACGGCGGACCATGGCGGACCGCACCGCAAGGTGCCGCGGGGTCTCGGCGCGAACCGCCCCCCGCGATAGCGGATCCCCGAGCCCGGCGGCCAGGCAGGTGCCAAAGCCCCAATGGCGCCCACGTTAGTGCCCCGCACATGGCGGCAACCTCGTAGTGTCGTCGTTGCGGGCCCACGCGTGGCGGGTGGACATTGAGCGACCCTCCTCGCGTGGCTCTGTTGCAGCCGCGGCCGAGTAATCAACTTCAAATGGAAAAAAGGCCGCACACAATGAATGTCTCAGTGGTTGCCCGATTGTGTGGCTCGCCTCCATCGTCGACTGGCATTGTTTCTAATCTGTCACACCGGCTTCAAGCCGTAAAAGAGACCCGTCCACATGTTTGATAAGCGCCTGTCCGGCACGGCGCGCCATGGCACGAGGGGCTAGCAGTTTCGCTTGCGGCGTTACGCCGCCACCATCTTCGCCACCTCCTCCGGCGATTGGAGCACCAGATCGTCGTAGTCCTTCATCAACACCTCAGTGATCGCTCCTGGCGCGAACCGATATCTGTCAATCTCTCGCACCGCCGTTACTTCCGCCGCTGTGCCGGCGAGGAAGCATTCGCTTGCATGCGCCAGTTCTCTCAGCTCGATCGGCCGCTCCACCACCTTGATCTGTCGCTTCTTCGCCAGGCTCATCACCGAGCGCCGTGTGATTCCATCCAGGAAACAGTCAGGTGTCGGAGTATGCAGTTCGCCGTCCATGACAAAGAAAATGTTCGCCCCGGTCGCCTCGGAAACCCGCCCGCGCCAATCCAGCAGAAGTGCATCGTTCCAGCCCTCGGCCTCGGCCTTATGCTTCGACATCGTGCCGATCATGTAGAGACCGGTCGCCTTCGCGTGCACTGGCGCAGTCTCCGGCGATGGCCGCCGCCATTCCGCGATGCCAATGCGAACGCCGTTCATCTTGTCCGCCGCGAAATAGCTCGGCCACGGCCAGGCGGCGATCGCCATGTGGATCGACGTTTGCTGCGCCGACACCGCCATCATCTCCGACCCGCGCCAGGCGATTGGCCGAACATAGCCGTCGGTCAGGCCGTTCGCCCTCAGAACCTCGCGGTGCGCCGCGTTGATTTGCTCGGCGGTGTAGGGCAGTTCGAAGCCCAGGATGCGGCTGGAGTTGATCAGCCGGTTGGTGTGATCGCGCAACCGGAACACGTTACCGTTGTAAGCCCGTTCGCCTTCGAACGCGGCACTGGCATAATGCAGCCCATGCGACAGCACATGCAGTTTAGCGTCACGCCAGGGGACGAGCTTGCCGTCCATCCAGATCCAGCCGTCCCGGTCATCGAAAGGAAGAATTGCCATGACCGTGATCCTCGCAACATTATTTCTTCCGACGACCGCACCGTATAATGCAGCTGCAACTAAGTCAACGATGCTGACATAAACAGAGCGCCACCAGAGGAATGCCTGCCATGCCCGAGCCGAAGGGCGATACAATCGATTCCGCCCGCTCCCGTCGCGGCCTCAGCATGCTGGAACCGAAACGCGATACCCGCTCCGGCGTTGCCGGCCTGACCGCCTCGCGGGAGGCGGACATGCGCCTCGCGCAGGACTTGATGTTCTTTGCCTACCGCGACTTCACCAATGCCGCAGACGTGATCCTGGAGGAACTCGGCTTCGGCCGTGCGCATCACCGCGCGCTGCATTTCATCGGCCGCAATCCCGGCATCACGGTCTCTGATCTGCTGCTGATCCTTCGCATCACCAAGCAGTCACTGGCGCGTGTGCTGGGCGCCCTGGTGGAGCGCGGCTATGTCGCGCAGTCCCCCGGCCGTGAGGATCGCCGGCAACGCCTGCTGACCCTGACACCGGCCGGCGAAGCGCTGGAGCGACGCTGCTTCGAGAGCCAGCGCGAGCGTCTTGCTCCTGCGTATCGCGAGGCCGGGCCCGCCGCAGTGGAAGGTTTCCGCCGGCTCATGCAGGCAGTCATGGACGACTCGGCGCGCGCCTATATCGAGGCGACGCATGGCCCCTGGCGCAGCAAGAACAAGAGCCCGACGTGATGGCAGACGATGCACACATTTTGGTGGTGGATGACGATGCAAGGCTGCGCGGCCTGCTGTCGCGGTACCTCGCCGGCGCCGGTTTCCGCGTTACCACCGCGGAGAATGCCGCCGACGCGCGGACGAAACTTCGTGTCATCAATCCGGATCTGATGGTTCTGGACGTGATGATGCCAGGCGAAAGCGGCTTGTCGATGACCGACGTACTACGCAAGGAACACGGCCATGACCTGCCGGTACTGATGCTGACCGCACGTGGTACGCCGGAAGACCGCATCGCGGGCTTCGAGGCCGGCGCCGACGATTACCTTCCCAAGCCGTTCGAGCCGCGCGAGCTGGTGCTGCGCATTCGCGCCATGCTGCGCCGCGCGCCGGCACCTCTGCGTGAAACGCCGCCTGGTCCGCTCACTCTCGGCGAGCTGACCTTCGATCCGGTGCGTGGTGAGCTGACCGGCCCCGACGGGGTCGTACGCCTGACTGGCGGCGAAGGCGCGCTGCTGACCGCGCTGGCCCGCAAGCCTGGCGAAGTGCTGTCGCGCGAGGAGATCGCCGCGGCCCTTGGCACCGAAGAATCCAGTGAACGCGCCATCGACGTCCAGGTCACGCGGCTGCGCCGCAAGATCGAGGTCGATGCGCGCGAGCCGCGTTTCCTGCACACGGTGCGGGGTCGCGGCTATGTCTTGAAGCCGGGAACGTAACGGGTGGCTACCCCCGCGTCGCGGGAAGGGGTAGAGGGAGGGCGCGGCCGTGGTACGCTCTCCCTCCCGGCTCCCACAACGGGCGGTGAGATCACTCAGATTGAGGAACACAGGTGCGCTTACGCTACTGGCCTGGACGTGGCGGATGGGTGAAGCGGTTCCTGCCGCGCTCTTTGCTCGGGCGTAGCCTGCTGATGATCCTGATGCCACTGATTCTGTTGGAAGCGGTGGCGCTGCAACTTTTCTACGGCAGCAATCTCGACCTGGTGTCACGCCGCCTGTCCAGCGCGGTCGCCGGCGAGCTTGGCCTCACGTTGGCGCTGATGGAGCGTTTCCCAGGCAAGAAAAACCGCGCCTGGATTCTCGAGCAAGCGGAACGCCAGTTTGGACTCGCGATTTCCATCGACGACGGCGCGACACTGCCCAACACTGCGTCGGTGAACATCCTGGGACCGATGGACGACGATCTGACTGCAGCACTGCGCGAAGAGTTCAAACGAAATTTTCATACCGACTGGATATCCAACCCGGAGTCGGTACTGGTGCAACTGCAGCTTCCGCAAGGTGTGATGAAGATCGCTGTGCCGCGGAAGCGGCTGTACCCCGGAACGATCTACATCTACGTATTGTGGATCGCCGGCACCGCAGCGCTCGTGTTTGCGATTGCGGCGTTGTTCATGCGCAATCAGGTGCGCGCCATCCGCCGATTGTCCCAAGCCGCGGAGGCATTCGGCATGGGCCGCGACATCGGCTTTATCCGCCCGGAAGGGGCGGTCGAGGTACGCAAGGCTGCGACCGCTTTCAACCGGATGCAAGAGCGCATTCGCCGCTTCCTGGTACAGCGCACAGAAATGCTGGCGGGCGTATCGCACGACCTGCGCACGCCGCTGACGCGGTTGAAACTGGCCCTCGCGATGCTTCCGCCGCGTGAAGACACGCGCGACGACGTTGCCGAAATGCAGGCCGACGTCGAGGAAATGGAGCGCATGATCGGCGGCTACCTCGCTTTCGCCCGCGGAGAGGGACTGGAGCAAGCCGAAACGGCCAATTTGTCGGCGGTTCTGGAGGAGGTCGCCGCCGGAGCGCGACGCGCCGGCGCTGACGTGTCCGTGCAGGCGCCGCCGACGCTCACTCTGTCGCTACGCGTCGACGCGGTGCGACGGGCCATCACCAACCTGGTGGACAACGCGCGGCGACATGCGCGCCACATCGCGCTGGCTGCGGTGCCACAGGGACGTGCTGTACAGGTGATGGTCGACGATGACGGACCGGGTATTTCGCCGGAGCGTCGCGAGAGCGTGTTCCGACCGTTCGAGAGCAGTGAAGACGGCGGCACCGGGCTCGGTTTGACGATCGCCCGCGACATCGTGCGTGCGCACGGCGGTGACATCGTGTTAGAGGAAAGCCCGCTCGGCGGCCTTCGCGCACGGATCAGACTGCCGATCTGAGTTATTCTCGTGCCATCCACGTGACATCACCACACACCACCCTCAGCAACGCATCCTACCTGCCGAACCCGAACCCGATTGAGCCGGTATGGCGCTTTGCGGAGAAGACGCCCTCCGACATCGTCTCACCGGAGATTTCGCGCTCCTGACGCGACGTGTGCAGGCGATCCCGGTGCTCGCTCCGAACCGCCTCGTGCCGCAAGGGCTCTGTCACCCAACACGCGCAGAGCGGCGAGCGGAGCCAGGCGCGGATTCCTCGATCGCTTCCAGTTGCGCCGTGCCATTGGGCATGCTGGGGATGTCGTCATTGCGCGCAGCCGAGTGCATCGGGACCTGTTCTGTTCACGCGACTCAGCCTGCGCCAATCGGGCTGGCCGTTATTGCTGTTCTTCGCGCTTCACGGATTGCCAAAGCACTTCCATATCCTCCAGGGTCATTTCCGCCAGAGATTTTCCGCCTCGTTCCGCATGCCGCTCCATAGCGTTGAAGCGATGTGCGAACTTCTCATTGGCGTGGCGCAGACAGGCCTCCGGATCGAGCTTCAGCTTCCGTGCGAGATTGGCCAGTACGAACAGCAGATCGCCGACCTCATCCGCGAGTCGCGCGGGGTCGGCGGCGGCAAGTTCCGCGCGTAGTTCGGCGACTTCTTCGTCCAGCTTTTCCAGGACGGCTTCGGCGTTCGGCCAGTCGAACCGGACGCGCGCAGCACGTGCGGTCAGTTTCTCGGCGCGTGTCAGCGCCGGCAGCGCCAGCGGCACGCCCGCCAGAGTACCGGTTTCGGCGCGGGAAGCACGTTCGGATTCTTTCTGCGCCTCCCAGGCAGCGTGCTGTGTGGCGGCATCGCGCGCCGCAGCCGCGCCGAACACGTGCGGGTGACGGCGGATCATCTTGTCCGCAATGGCGCGGGCGACGTCGACGAAGGCGAAGCGGCGTTCCTCCTCGGCCATGCGGGAATGGTAGACGACCTGGAAGAGGAGGTCGCCAAGTTCGTCGGGCAGCGCGGCGAAGTCGTGGCGGGCAATCGCGTCGGCGACTTCGTAGGATTCTTCGACGGTATAGGGCGCGATGGTCTCGAAGGTCTGGTCCTTGTCCCATGGGCAGCCGGTCGCCGGATCGCGCAGGGCGGCCATGATGTCGAGCAGGCGGCGGAGTTCGGATTCTGCGGACATACGGGCCGGATAGGACTTGGGCGGCCGCGGCGCAAGTCGCGCGGAGCCGCAATGGCTGTGCCGTGCCCGGTTGTGCGCCGATGGCGCGCTCCGGTTGTTTAGCTGTCAACGGGCGATTACGCGCCGGCCTCTCCCGCGACGGGCAGAGGTGTCCGGCGGGATGCTCGCATGAGCAGCCAGAGAGCGACCAGGGCGTTGGCAAGGTTCCAGGCGACGCCGTTCGCGAAGGCCGCTTCGTAGGACCCGGTGAGATCGAAGATCGCGCCCGACAACCAGCCACCGAGCGCCATGCCGAAAATCGTCGCCATCATCACGATACCGACTCGGGCGCCGGCTTCTTTCGCGGGGAAGCACTCACGCACCACGATCGCGTAGCTCGGCACCAGGCCTCCCTGGAACAACCCGAACAGGGCGGAGATGACGTAGAGCGATGTCAGGCTGTTGAGCATCAGATAGAGCGACAGAGCGGTCATCTGCGCGAGCGATCCGAACAGCAATGTGGCGAGGCCACCGATACGGTCGGCGACAAAGCCCGATCCGATGCGGCTGATGACGCCAAGGCCCAGCATCAGCGCCAGCATCTGCGCACCGCGGGCCGCGCCGTAGCCGAGATCGCCGCAGTACGCGACGAGATGCACTTGTGGCATCGACATGGCGACACAACAGCAGAGGCCGGCGACCGCCAGCGCGCCCTGCAACACGGAAGGCCGCAGGCCGAGTGTCCCCAGCTTCGGCGCGTTCGTCATCGGCCCTGACGCCGGGTGCAGCGGCGGACGCCGGCGCAGCAGCAGAGCGAGCGGCAGCATCGCGACCGCACAGAAAATGCCGATGGCGAGATGCGTCTCACGCCAGCCGGCTGCGGCGATGAAGTGTTCCACGACAGGTGGCCAGACCGTGCCGGCGATGTAGTTGCCGGATGCACAGATCGCCACGGCGATTCCACGCCGGCGCTCGAACCAGTGCGACACGTCGGCCAGCAGCGGCACGAATGTCGCGGAGCACCCGACGCCGATCAGCAAGCCGTTGACGATTGCGAACTGCCAGATATCCAACGCGAACGATGCGGCGATATACCCGAGCGACAGCGCCGTGGCGCCGCCGATCAACGGCAACAGCAGGCCGGCACGATCCGAAAGCCGGCCTAACGCGACGCCACCTAGTGCGAAGCCGATCATCGTCAACGTAAACGGCAACGAGGCGACGCTGCGATCGACAGCGAAATCCTGCTGTACCGCCGGGAGTGCCACCACCACCGACCACATGCCGACACCGCCGATCGTCGACAGAGCGACGGCAATGCCGAGACGCAGCCACGCGTACGGGCTGTCGGTACGGGCGTCCATGTGGGGTCTTTCAAGTCTTCTCGAAGTCGATGCGCTCGACCACGGGTAACCGGTGCAGGAAGCGGCGCAGACAATCCAGGGCCAATTCGGTCGCGCCGAGGCGGACCCATTCGCGCCCACCCAGCACGCGTGAGCGGCGCAGCGCGACGGTCTCCGCCGTGGCGATGCCGATCCAGATCGTGCCGCCAAAATCGATGCGGTCGGGACCGTCGTCGAGGTCGATCAGCACCACAAGTGAATGCGTTGCACCGCTGCGCTCGCGTGCCGCGCGGGCAACAGCTTCTGTCGACGCCTCGGTCATCGGACCTGTGAGATGCACGCCGTCAAGACCGAGCATCCCGTGCAGTTCGGTGAAGTCGCGCACTTCGATTCCGCGCCGGAACACGCGTTCGGCACCAGGCAACGACGCCATACGCACCGCGATTTGGCCACTGGTGAACGTCTCGACCACCGCCAGCGTCCCCTGCTGCTGCAGCAGCGATGCGAGCACGACGCCTTCGAGCGTCTGGTCGTCCTCGGCGAGGATGAAATTGCCGAGCCGCTTGCGCACTTCTGCCTGCACCGGCGCCAGCTTGCGGCGAAGGTCGTCGGTATCCCCGCCCCGCACTGTCAGTTTGGTTTCGATCTGCGGATAATGCGCGCGAAAGCCGAGCTTGATGCTGCCGTCGGGGTCCATCTGTTCGACGCCGGCCAGCAACTGGTCCACATGCGATTCGCCCAGGCCATACGAATGGAAGCGCTTCAGGAAGATCGACGTCGGCTCGCCGCTTCGCTCGAGTAGCCGCGGTATGATCTGCTCCTCCAGCATGCGCCGCAGCTCACGCGGCACGCCCGGGGTGAAGAAGAACCGTGCACGGCCGATGTCCATCGCAAAGCCGCAGGCGGTACCGATGGGATTGTCCAGCATCTCTGCACCAACGGGCAGCATCGCCTGCTTGCGATTGTTCGGCGGCATGGTACGCGCGCGCTTGAGGAAAAACTCTTCCATGCGCGCGAGCCACCCTTCATGCATCACCAGCTCGACCCCGGCAGCCTGGGCGGCGATCTCCTGCGACAGGTCATCGACCGTAGGGCCGAGGCCGCCATTGACGATCACCGCATCGGCACGCTCGCCCGCGAAGCGGAACGCCGCCAGCAGGCTTTCGCGGTCGTCGCCGACCGTGGTGCCCCAGTGCACTGATAGGCCCACATCTTCCAGTTTCTGCGCTATGTAGCTGAAATTCGTATTGACGATCTTGCCGGTCAGCACTTCGTCGCCGGTGCAGATGATGTGTATGTGCATGACGGTCGGTTCCTCCGGCCCACAGCTTGCGGGCTGCCGGCGCGGAGAGCAAGCTGGCACGAACCCACCTGCGAGGAAGGAGGAACACCCCATGACCAAGTTGCTGTCCCGTCCGCCCGAGCGCTTGCACCATCACGCCTACGTGGTCAAGGACCAGGAGAGGAACCGGCAGTTCTTTGAGGATGGGCTGGGCATCCCGCTGGTTGCCACATGGTGCGAGCGACATTTCAATCCGTGGGTGAAGCGGGATGTCGCGTTCTGCCATACATTCTACGGGCTCGGTGATGGCGGTGCGCTGGCGTTTTTCTCATTTGCCGATGACGAGGTTTACCAGAAGACGCAGGCGGAGAAGCCGGCAGAAATCGGCAGCTTCGACCACGTCGCGTTCAAGGTGGACGATGCGACGTATGACGAGTTGGTGTCACGCGTGAAGGCGGCGAAGCTGGACCTGCGCGAGACCGATCACGGATATTGCCGGTCGATGTACACCACCTCACCAGATGGGCTGGTGGTGGAATTCACCGTTGACCCGCCGAACGCGGCGGAGATCGACCAGATCAGGCGTGCGGATGCGCATTCCGAACTGGCACGCTGGGTGGCGGGCGATCACCGGGTGAACAACGACTTGCGTGAGCGGGAACCGGCTTGATTGCGACACCTCTCCCATTGCGGGAGAGGTAGACAAACAGTTCTACTGGGCCGCGTAGTGGACCCATGGCAAGGGCGCA